>NZ_JBMBTE010000021.1:0-59667 GCF_048897285.1 Rhodococcus sp. O3 | reverse complement strand
GCGGTCGCCGCACTCACCGGCGCGCACACCGCGGTCGAGGAGGTGACGCTGGTGGCGGCCGACGCTCGCGCGGCTGCGCTGTTGCGCCGGGAACTCGGGTAGAAAGGGTCCGAGGTTACGCCGGACCCGCCGCAATCGGCCAGAAAATGTGATCGCAATCATAATTGATCGAATTGTGTCCGAGTTTTCGCAAATGTCTCCGAATTGCGCACAATGCGGGTTCGAGGTAACAATTGATGCGGCGCACGACGGCGTCACTGAAATACAAGATCACAATTAGGAGTTACCCGTGCTCGATCTCGCCACGCTGGCCGACATCTTCAGCAACGCCGCCGACCTGTTCGGTGCCCTCGACTTCTTCTCGGGCCTGAGCAGCCAGTAGTCTTAGCGCATCAGAGACCTGCAGGTATGTACCTGCAGGTCTCTTTTGTATTCTGCAAAGATTGCCTCCGAGTATTTTGTCGGATTCCGCACGAACGTCGCGGTTCATCGATGAACAAATGCCATTCGTGTAATTCCGATCGTGATTCGACCGTAATTGATCTTCGGTATTCGGAAACCGGTCGTCCGGGCGGCAAGAAATTGATCTTCCGTGATAGTGGAATCGATCTTCCGGCCTCTCGGATCGATTCGTGGGAGTGCGTCGAAACGGTCCCGAAACGCAAGAGCCGGGTGCTCGTTCGAGCACCCGGCTTCGTTGTTGCGGCGAAAGGCGGTCAGCGCAGCGCCGGCGGGTTGTCGAGGTCCGACGCCGAGTAGGTGTCACACGCAGCGACCTGGCCGGTGCGGTAACCGGCGAGGAACCACTTCTGCCGCTGCTCCGACGAACCGTGCGTCCAGCCCTCCGGGTTCACCCGGCCCGTTGCTGCCGCCTGGATCCGGTCGTCGCCGACCGCCGACGCCGCGGAGAGCGCGTCACGGACATCGTCGTTGGTCAGCGGGACGAGGAAGGGCTGACCGGTGTTCGGGTCCGCCATCTTGTCCGCGTGGTAGGCCCACACGCCCGCGTAACAGTCGGCCTGCAATTCCGTGCGCACCGCACCGGACTCGGGGCCGCGCGGGTCGGCCTGCGCACGGCCGATGTCGCCGAGCTGCGTCTGCAGATGGTGTCCGAACTCGTGGGCGACGACGTACTCCTGCGCCAGCGGGCCCCCGCTCGACCCGAAGCGGGTCACGAGCTCCTGGAAGAAGCTGGTGTCGAAGTACGCGGTCTGGTCGGCCGGGCAGTAGAACGGGCCGACGTCGCTGGTGGCGTTGCCGCACCCGGTGGACGTCGCGCCGGAGAAGATCTCGACCTCGGGACGCACGTAGCGCACGCCCGTCTGCGCCTGCAGCTGGGATTCCCACACCAGGTCGAGGCTGCCCACGGTCGCGGCGACCCGGCAGTCCACATCCTCGTTGGCGTCGGCACCGGTCTCGCAGCCCTCCAGGGTCCCGGCCCCGGACTGGGAGTTGGGATCGACTGTGCCCGACCCGAGCAGCGAGCCGGGATCTCCGCCGAACAGCAGCGCCAGGATCAGCACGAGGATGCCGCCCACGCCGCCGCCGACGGCGATCTTGCCGCCGCGTCCGCCGCCGCCCTGGCGGACCCGGCCCGCCTCGATCCGTGCCCCGTCGTTGAACGTCATCGCATCGCCTTCTTGTTGCAGGTGCTTCAGCCGCACAAGCTTGGCACGTCGAATCGGGTACGGGTGTCCTCGTCGCCCTCGTGTCTTTCGTAGGATTACAGCCGACGAAGAACCTCGTTGATCGTTTCGAAAGGAATTCCGTGCTGCGCACCCATCTCGCCGGCTCGTTGCGAGCCGAGCACGCCGAGCAGTCCGTCACCCTCACCGGTTGGGTTGCCCGGCGCCGCGACCACGGCGGGGTGATCTTCATCGACCTGCGCGACGCATCCGGTGTCTCCCAGGTCGTCTTCCGCGACGCCGCGGTTCTCGAACAGGCACACCACCTGCGCGCCGAGTTCTGCGTCAAGGTCACCGGTGTGGTCGAGATGCGGCCCGACGGCAACCAGAACTTCGACATCCCGACCGGTGCCATCGAGGTCAACGCGACCAAGCTCGAGGTGCTCAACGAGGCTGCGCCGCTGCCGTTCCAGCTCGACGACCAGGCCGGTGAGGAAGCGCGCCTGAAGTACCGCTACCTCGATCTGCGTCGCGAGGGACCGGGCAAGGCCATCCGCCTGCGCAGCAAGGTCAACGCCGCGGCCCGCGCGGTCCTGGCGCACCACTCGTTCGTCGAGGTCGAGACGCCCACGCTGACGCGTTCCACGCCCGAGGGCGCCCGCGACTTCGTCGTGCCCGCGCGCCTGCAGCCCGGCAACTTCTACGCGCTGCCGCAGAGCCCGCAGCTGTTCAAGCAGCTGCTCATGGTCGGCGGCATCGAGCGGTACTACCAGATCGCCCGCTGCTACCGCGACGAGGACTTCCGCGCCGATCGCCAGCCCGAGTTCACCCAGCTCGACGTCGAGATGGCCTTCGTGACCCAGGAGGACGTGATCCTGCTGGCCGAGGAGATCCTGCACGCCCTGTGGCGGCTCGTGGACTTCGAGCTCGAGACCCCGATCCCGCGCATGACCTACGCCGAGGCGATGCGCCGGTTCGGTTCCGACAAGCCGGATCTGCGTTTCGACATCGAACTCGTCGAGTGCAAGGACTTCTTCAAGGACACCACCTTCCGGGTGTTCCAGGCCGAGTACGTCGGCGCCGTCGTCATGCCGGGCGGCGCCGGCCAGCCCCGCCGCCAGCTCGACGCCTGGCAGGAATGGGCCAAGCAACGCGGCGCGAAGGGCCTGGCCTACGTCCTGGTCGGCGAAGACGGCGAACTGTCCGGTCCGGTGGCCAAGAATCTCACCGACGCCGAGCGCGCCGGCCTCTGCGACCACGTCGGCGCGAAGCCCGGCGACTGCATCTTCTTCGCCGCCGGCCCCACCAAGCCGATGCGCGCCCTGCTCGGTGCCGCGCGCGGCGAGATCGCCCGCAAGCTCGACCTGATCGACCCCAAGGCGTGGGCGTTCGTGTGGATCGTCGACGCGCCGCTGTTCGAGCCCGCCGCCGATGCCACCGCGTCCGGCGACGTCGCGCTCGGCTCGTCCGCGTGGACGGCGGTGCACCACGCGTTCACCTCGCCGAAGCCGGAGTTCCTCGACACCTTCGACACCGATCCCGGCTCGGCCCTGGCCTACGCCTACGACATCGTCTGCAACGGCAACGAGATCGGTGGCGGCTCGATCCGTATCCACCGCCCCGACGTGCAGGAACGCGTCTTCAAGGTCATGGGCATCTCGGAGGAGGAGGCGCAGGAGCAGTTCGGCTTCCTGCTCGACGCCTTCAAGTACGGTGCCCCTCCGCACGGTGGCATCGCGTTCGGGTGGGACCGCATCACAGCCCTGCTCGCCGGAGTGGACTCGATCCGCGAGGTCATCGCGTTCCCGAAGTCCGGCGGCGGCGTCGACCCGCTGACCGACGCGCCCGCCCCGATCAGCGAGGCCCAGCGCAAGGAGTCCGGCATGGACTTCAAGCCGGAGCCGAAGAAGGACGCGCCGAAGAAGGACGATTCGGCCGTCTCGACCCAGTAGGACCGACCGGTCCGCACCGGGACCTTCGGCCGTGCCGCCGGGACCTCCGGTCCGGGACCCATCGGGACCTGCCGGTCCGTGGCGTGTCGACGACCTGCGCCGACACGCCACGGATCCGGGCGATCCGGGCTCGGCCGGACGGATCCCGCTCCTTCGCGCGCCGGACCGTCGACCGTGACGGACCTGCGCAATCATGCGTCCGTTCCGTGTCCTTCGAACCGAAGGTCCTAGTCGGATCGAGACTTCTGCAGGACCTGCTCGGGCCTCACACCAGGTAGATTGTGAGGCGATGACTGCAACATTGGCGGACCCCATTTCAGAGGTTGTTCAGGCGGCGGAGAAGCTGCTCACCCGGCGTACCGGTGCACCGGTGACCCTCGCCGATCCCGTGGACCTGGGTGGTAGCGGCCTCTCCACCGTGCTCCGCGTGCGTGTCGCGGCCAACCCGTTCTCCCTTCCCCGGACCCTGGTCCTCAAGCAGCTGCCCCGGACCGGCGGTGTCGGGCACGTCGACTTCCGCGGCGCCGAAACCGACGAAGAGGTCGCGTTCCTGCGGGAGGCGGTGTCCTACCAGTTCGCGACCGCCCTCGCGAAGGACAACAGGCCCGGTGCCGAACTGCTCGCCTACGATTTCGAAACCCGCCTGCTCGTTCTCAGTGATCTCGGCGACGCGACCCCGCTCGCGTCGCTGCTGCGCAGCGGCGACGCAGACACCGTCGGCAACACCCTGATGGCCCTGGCGCAGGCGCTCGGCCGAATGCACGCCGCGACCGTCGGCCGCGAAGAGGACTTCGCCGCCCTGCTGCGGCGCGCCGACATCGGCAATGCCGCGGACGTGATGGCCCAGCAGGCGGTGCAGGCCATCCGCGCCGTTCCCGAACTGCTCGCCCGCGACTTCGGGCTCACCGTCCCGCAGTCCGTGCTCGATCGCGCGGACCGGGCCGCCAACCTGTTCACCGGCGGACGTTTCCGGGCCTTCAGCCCGTCGGAGCTGTGCCCCGACAACATCGTCGTCGGCGACGACGGCGTGCAGTTCCTCGACTACGAGTGGGGCGGCTTCCGGGACGCCACCCTCGACATCGCCTACGCGCTCACCTCGTTCCCTGCCTGCCTGTGCACCGCACCGCTGACCCCCGACCGGGTCCGGGCGATGGCGGACGCGTGGCGCGCCGAGGTCGTGGCGATGTGGCCGCAGCTGGCGTTCGACGAAGTGTTCGTCACGCGCCTGCTCGACGCGCAGCTCGCCTGCGTATGGCTGAGTACCGAGCTGTACCTCCCCGAGGACCACGCCCGGATCGCGTCGGTGCGGACACACCAGCTGTCGGTACACCGGCTCGATGCGCTCGAGGCGCGGTGGTCGCTGCTCGCCGGTTTCGCCGCCGCTACCGGACACGACGACGTCGCCGAGCACGCGAACGACGTACTGGCCTGCATCCGGGGTCGTCGCGAGGACGCCTAGACAGGCACGTTCGTCAGGCGCTCGTCAACGCACCGACGCTGCGCTCACCGCACGACACCGCCCAGAGGGGCCGCCGGCTCGACGCGAGCCGACCCGGCGGCCACCCGCATGCTCGCGCCGTGCCGCGCGGGGGTCGCCGGATCCGCCGGATCCAGCACGTACATCCAGTCCATCTGCACCGCGTCGGGCGTGACGTCGAGGACGGCGAAGCCGTGTGAGTCGAGCTCCACATAACGGACGTGGCGGTTGAGATCGCGGATCGCCGACTCGATGCCGGGGGAGGACGTGCGCGGCGGGATGCCGAGAAGGCCGTCGATGTTCTGCGAGGTCACCGACGTCACGACCAGCTCGGTCGCGACGGTGCCCGCCGCCGGATAGGCGGCAGGATCGACCGGGACGTCGCACGCCCACGACGTGTGGATGTCACCGGTGAGGAACACGACGTTGCGGCGCCCGGACGCGGTGACTGCGTCGAGCAACCGCCGGCGGTCGGCGGCGTACCCGTCCCATTGGTCCAGGTTGACGGGAAGTCCGGTCGAGGGGACGCCCACGAGCTCGGTCAACGCAGCCGTGGTGTGCGGATCGAGCGGGGGTACCAGCAGCGGTGAGAACATCACCGGATTGCCGACGAGCTGCCAGCGCGTAGGGGAGCTGCTGATCCCGGCGGTCAGCCACGCCATCTGCTCGGCACCGGTGATCGTGCGGGCCGGGTCGTCGACCGCCCGCACGCCCGAACCGAAGTGGACCTGCGCGGATCGGTAGCTGCGCAGATCCAGCATCGACAGCTCCGCCAGGTCACCGAACCGCAGCCGCCGATACAACCGCGGGTCCGCGCCGGAGACCCGCACCGGCATCCATTCCAGGTACGCGCGGCGCGCCGCGGCGATGCGATCGGCCCAGGGACCCTCGATCGCGGGCTCGTGATTCTCGGCGCCACCGGCCCAGGAATTGTCCGCGGATTCGTGATCGTCCCACGTGACGATCCACGGCAGCAGCGCGTGCAGCGCCTGAACGTCCGGATCGGTCTTGTACTCGCCGTGCCGGATGCGGTAGTCGGTGAGCGTGACGGTCTCGTGCAGCGGAGCATGGCGTCGCACGGGTCCGCTGCGCGGCGCGAACTCGCCGGTCGCGTACTCGTACAGATAGTCGCCGAGGTGCACGATCGCGTCGAGATCGGTGCGGGCCGCGAGGTGCCGGTACGCGGAGAAGTAGCCGTCCTCCCAGTTCGCGCACGAGACGACACCGAACCGGAGCCGATCGGGGCTGGCGTCGTCGGCGGGAGCAGTACGGGTCCGCCCGGTCGGGGAGACCGCACCGGACCCGGGCACGGTGAACCGATAGAAATAGGTGGTGTCCGGGTCGAGGCCGGTCGCGTCGACCTTCACGGTGTGATCGTCCGCCGCGGTCGCGGTGACCGTGCCGGAGGCGGTCACCGCGCGGAAACTCTCGTCGGACGCGACCTCCCAGCGCACCGCGGTGTCCGGGCCCGACCCGGAGCCGGGCGTCGCCTCGGGGGACGGGGTGACCCGGGTCCACAGGATCACCCGGTCGGGAAGCGGATCGCCGGAGGCGACGCCGTGCGCGAACGCGGCCGGGACTGCCGACGCGGGAACGGACGTCCCGAAGGCGGCGACGCCGACGGCGATGGCGCCGGAACGTAGGACGACCCGCCTGGGAACCCGCGGGCCTGGCGAAGTAGGGGGCACCGGCCGATCCGACCACACCCTCGGGCCGAGGTAAAGACCGACACACGGGCGTTCCGGTTGTTCACGCGCGGTGGCGGCCCGTGCCGCGTGTCCGCCGGGCCTTGTAGCGTCGTGGGCGTGAGTGATCTTTTCGGGGCGGACGATCCTGCCGCTTCTCCGGATGCCCTGTTCGAGGCGCCGACGGCGCCGGAATCGGAACCCGAGCCGTCGATCCGCCGCGCGAACCTCGGGCCCAGCGGCCCGGGCGCACCGCTCGCGGCTCGGATGCGCCCGCGCAGTCTCGACGAGGTCGTCGGGCAGCAGCATCTGCTTGCGCCGGGTGCGCCGTTGCGACGGCTGGTGGAGGGCTCGGGTGCGGCGTCCGTCGTGCTCTACGGGCCACCCGGCACCGGCAAGACCACACTCGCCTCGCTGATCTCCGGGGCCACCGGCCGCAGATTCGAGGCGCTGTCCGCTCTGTCCGCCGGCGTCAAGGACGTGCGCGGCGTGATCGAACTCGCGCGGCGTCGTCTCGCCCAGGGCGAGCAGACCGTCCTGTTCATCGACGAGGTCCACCGGTTCTCGAAGACCCAGCAGGACGCCCTGCTGGCCGCCGTCGAGAACCGCATCGTGCTGCTCGTCGCTGCCACCACCGAGAACCCGTCGTTCTCCGTGGTCGCACCGCTGCTGTCGCGGTCGCTGGTGCTGCAGTTGCAGCCGCTCTCGCCCGAGGACATCCGCTCCCTGCTCGAACGTGCTCGCACCGATCCGCGCGGGCTCGCCGGCACGGTCGCGATCACCGACGATGCGCTCGACCACCTGGTGCGGCTCGCCGGCGGTGACGCTCGGCGGGCACTGACGGCACTCGAAGCGTCGGCCGAGACAGCCGTGGACCGGGCTGCCGGCGGCGACGCGGTCATCGATCTGCCGACCGTCGAATCGAGCATCGACAAGGCCGCGGTCCGCTACGACCGCGACGGCGACCAGCACTACGACGTGGCCAGCGCCTTCATCAAGTCGCTGCGCGGCTCGGATGTCGACGCGGCGCTGCACTATCTGGCGCGGATGATCGTCGCCGGGGAGGACCCCCGGTTCATCGCGCGACGGCTGATGATCCAGGCGAGCGAAGAGGTGGGCATGGCCGATCCGACCGCCCTGCAGACCGCGGTCGCTGCCGCGCAGGTCGTGCAGCAGGTCGGAATGCCCGAGGCGCAACTCGCCCTGGCGCAGGCCACGATCCATATCGCGACGGCACCGAAGTCGGGTGCCGTGACCGCGGCGCTCGGCGCGGCGATCGCGGATGTGAAGGCGGGCCGGGCCGGGACGGTGCCGCCGCACCTGCGCGACGGCCACTACAAGGGGGCGCAGGGGCTGGGCAACGCGATCGGCTACCGCTATCCGCACGATCATCCCGACGGGGTCCTGGCGCAGCAGTATCCGCCGGACGAACTCGTGGGCGTGGACTATTACAAGCCCACCGCGCACGGCGCCGAACGGGAACTGGGAGCTCGGGTGCCGAAGCTTCGGCGCATCGTGCGCGGCTAGAGGGCGGTCACGCCCGCGCGTGCCGGGCGGTGATGTCGAGCTGCGCTACGGTGTCGTTCCAGCCGGCCACGATCTCGGTGAGCCGCTGCAGTTCCTGCTCCGGGATGCGCCGGGTCGTCTCGATGTGGTCGAACAATTCGTCGAGCGAGGCGGCGAGTGCGTCCGCGAGGGTTCGGGCCCGGTCGGCGACCCCCTTGTCCGTCTCACGCGTGTCCGTGCGGTGCGCATTCTGTCCAGACACTGATGCTCCAATCTTCGGCACCGACAGTCCGTTATGTCTCTCTTGCCCGAAAGAATAGAGAGTCGGCCTCTCGGGGGAAAAGGCAGTCCCGGTGAGGGGACCGACGGTGCCGTCGGAAGTCGCGATAAGCTGAACGATGGCCGATTCGTCGGAGTCGGCAGCCCCTACCGCGGGCACACACCACACCGCCAGACCCCGAAGGACCATGACGTGCAGACCCACGAGATCCGCAGGCGCTTTCTCGACCACTTCGTGAAGGCCGGCCACACGGAAGTGCCCAGCGCCTCGCTGATCCTCGCCGACCCGAATCTGCTGTTCGTCAACGCGGGCATGGTCCCCTTCGTCCCGTACTTCCTCGGTCAGCAGACACCGCCGTTCCCGCGGGCCACGTCGGTGCAGAAGTGTGTGCGCACCCTCGACATCGAAGAGGTGGGCATCACCACCCGCCACAACACGTTCTTCCAGATGGCGGGCAACTTCTCCTTCGGCGACTACTTCAAGCGCGAGGCGATCACCTACGCGTGGTCGCTGCTCACAGGCTCCGTCGACGAGGGCGGCTACGGCATCGACCCGGAGAAGCTCTGGGCGACGGTGTACCTCGACGACGACGAGGCGTTCGGTATCTGGCGCGACGAGGTCGGTGTGCCCGAGGAGCGCATCCAGCGGCGCGGGATGAAGGACAACTACTGGTCCATGGGCATCCCCGGCCCGTGCGGTCCGTGCTCGGAGATATTCTACGACCGCGGCCCGGAATACGGTGTCGAGGGCGGCCCGGAAGCCGACGAGGACCGCTACATCGAGATCTGGAATCTCGTGTTCATGCAGAACGAGCGCGGCGAGGGCGGTGCCAAGGAGGACTACCCGATCCTCGGACCGCTGCCGAAGAAGAACATCGACACCGGCATGGGCGTCGAGCGCGTCGCCTTCCTGCTGCAGGGCGTCGAGAACGTCTACGAGACCGATCTGCTGCGTCCCGTCATCGACAAGGCCGAGGAACTGACCGGCAGCCGCTACGGCGCCGAGCACGCGTCCGACGTGCGCTTCCGGGTCATCGCCGACCACGCTCGTACCGCCGCGATGCTCATCGTCGACGGCGTCAACCCCGGCAACGACGGCCGCGGCTACGTGCTGCGCCGCCTGCTGCGCCGCATCGTGCGCTCGGCGCGCCTGCTCGGCGCGACCGCCCCGACGATGGCGCAGTTCATGGCCGTCGTGCGCGACACGATGGCCCCGTCCTACCCGGAGCTGGCCACCGACTTCTCGCGTATCGAAACGGTCGCGGTCGGTGAGGAGACGGCGTTCCTCAAGACCCTCGACACCGGCTCGAAGCTGTTCGAGGGTGCCGTCGAGGCGGTCAAGTCCGAAGGTCGGACCGTGCTGGGCGGGGCCGAGGCGTTCACGCTGCACGACACCTACGGCTTCCCGATCGACCTGACCCTGGAGATGGCGTCCGAAGCCGGCCTGTCCGTCGACGAAGAGGGTTTCCGGTCGCTCATGGCCGAGCAGCGCCAGCGCGCCAAGGACGACGCCCGTGCCCGCAAGCACGCGCACGCCGACCTCACCGTGTACAAGGAACTGCTCGACCGCGGACCCACCGAATTCACCGGATTCTCCGAGCTGGTGTCCGAGGCGAACGTCCTCGCCGTCATCACCGGCGGTGAACGCCTGCACGCCGCGCAGGCAGGCCAGGACGTCGAGCTGATCCTCGACCGCAGCCCGCTCTACGCCGAAGCCGGCGGCCAGATCGCCGATATCGGCACCATCACCGCGACCGGACTGCGCATCAAGGTCAACGACGTGCAGAAGATCGCGAAGCAGCTGTGGGTGCACAAGGTCACGGTGCTCGAAGGGCAGGTCACCGAGGGCGACACCGTCCTCGTGCAGGTCGACCCCGATTGGCGGAAGGGTGCCACCCAGGGCCATTCGGGCACGCACCTCGTGCACGCTGCGCTGCGGCAGGTTCTCGGCCCCAACGCCGTGCAGGCCGGATCGCTGAACAAGCCCGGCTACCTGCGCTTCGACTTCTCCTGGCCGGGCGCCCTGTCGGAGCAGCAGAAGCAGGACATCGAAGCCGTCACCAACGAGGCCGTGGTCGCGAACTTCCCGGTCAACACCTTCGTCACCGACCTGGACAAGGCCAAGAAGATGGGCGCGATGGCGCTGTTCGGTGAGAACTACGGCGACGAAGTGCGCGTCGTCGAGATCGGCGGACCGTTCTCGATGGAACTGTGCGGCGGCACCCACGTGCAGCACTCGTCGCACGTCGGCACCGTCACCCTCCTCGGGGAGCAATCCGTCGGCTCCGGCGTCCGTCGCGTCGAGGCATATGTCGGTCTCGATTCCTACCGGCACCTCGCGAAGGAACGCGCACTGCTCGCCGGTCTGTCCTCGACCCTGAAGGTGCCGTCCGAGGAAGTGCCCGGCCGCGTCGAATCGCTCATCGAGCGTCTCAAGGTCGCCGAGAAGGAACTCGAGAAGACCCGCGCCGCCGCAGTCCTCGCGTCTGCGGGCACCTTCGCCGATAAGGCCCAGCGGATCGGCGATGTCCTGGTCATCGCCGAAAAGGCACCCGAGGGAGTGGCGGGCAACGACCTGCGCAGCCTCGCTACGGACGTGCGCGGCCGCCTCGGCAGCGAACCCGCTGTCGTGCTGCTGCTGGGCAGTGCCGACGGCAAGGTTCCGTTCGTCGTCGCCACCACCAAGGCCGCCCAGGAGAAGGGCATCAAGGCCGGCGAGCTGGTGTCCAGCTTCGGACCGGCGATCGGTGGCCGCGGCGGCGGCAAGCCGGACATGGCCCAGGGTTCGGGTTCGGATGCCTCCGGAATCCCCGCGGCGCTCGATGCATTCCGGGCGCGACTGCGCGAGCTGGCCGGCTGACCGTGGCGGCAGTCGCCGGCCCGGATCGCCCGGGCGACGACGACCCCGGACGCGGCCGCCGCATCGGCATCGATGTGGGCAGCGTCCGGATCGGGGTCGCCTCGAGCGATCCCGATTGCATCCTCGCGACTCCGGTGGAGACGGTCCCGCGGGCCAAGGACCGCGGGCCCGACGCGCCCGACATCCGGCGCATTATCCAAATCGTTATGGAATACGAAGCCGTTGAGGTTATCGTCGGTCTGCCGCAGACGCTGCGCGGTGAGCCCGGCAAGGCTGCGAAACTGGCGAGCGACTTCGCGCGCCGGCTTCGGCGGCAACTTCCCGACGTTCCCGTACGGATGGCCGACGAACGCTTCACCACGGTCACTGCGGCGCGAGCCCTCCGCGAAAGCGGAGTCAGCGCGCGCGGTGCACGGCCGGTCATCGACCAGGCCGCGGCCGTCGCCATCTTGCAGGGTTGGTTGGACGAGCGGAGTGCAGCTTTGAACGTGGCCGAGGACGGCGACCAGGGGGGTGGCCGGTGACCGGACGGTCCGACGACGACAACGAGGCAACACAGCAGCATTTCTTCGGTGACGGTTTCGGGGAAGAACCCGTGGACGGTCGCCGGAAGGTCGGTGGCGCCTTCGACAGGATCCGCTCGGAGCCGGAACAGGACCTCCGACCGAAAACACGCCCCGACGACGAGCCGACGACGGTGCTGCGCTTCGAGGAGGGTGTGTTCGACGGCCCGCCGCCGAGCACCGGGACCGCCGACGCTGGTTACCAGGTCGGCGCCGACGGGGTTGGCTACCAGGTCGGCGCCGCCGACGGTGGCTACGCCGCTGAGGGGGGTTACGCCGCTGAGGGTGGTTACGCCGCTGAGGGTGGTTACGCCGCTGAGGGTGGTTACGCATTCGGTACCTCCGACGGTGGCTATGCGGCCGGCGCTGCCGAGGGTGGCTATCCGGTCGGCACCGCCGAGGCCGACTACCGCGGTGACGGGTACGACTACGACCACAGCGGCGACGGCTACGACGACGACGAGTACGTCGGCGGCTATCGCTATGCCGATCGCGCCGAGGTCTACGGCCGGGGAGACAGTGCCGGCGAGGAAGCCGGCTATGCCGACGAGGACCCCTACGCCGCGCCCTACGAATCCGAACCCGCGCTCTGGCCCGACGCCGAGCGCGCCGAACCGGTCGCGGTGGGTGTGTCCCCGGCGCGGCAGGCACACGAACGGGAAGCCGGTGCACGGAAGAAGCGCGGGCGGGTCATCGGTTCGCTCGCCGTGGCGCTGCTGCTCGTCCTCGCCGTCGGCGGCGGCTTCTTCGTGTACAAGAAGATCGTGGGCCCCGACCTGCCCCCGGACTTCACCGGCCCCGCCGGCCCGGCCGTCATCGTGCAGGTCCGCTCCGGCGAAACCGCCGACGATATCGCCGTCGAACTCGCCGAGAAGGGCGTCGTCGCCAGCGCGTCCGCGTTCTTCAATGCCGCCGTGCAGAACACCGGGATGAACTCGCTGCAACCCGGCTTCTACGCCCTCGCGACGAACCTCCCGGCTGTCGAGGCCGTCACCGATCTCGTCGATCCGACTTCCCGGGTCGGTGCGCTGGTTGTGTCCGAAGGCCGCCAGCTGCACGACATTCGCGACGTCAACACCGGTGCGGTCCGCAAGGGGATCTACACGCTGATCGCGGAAGCGAGTTGCTACGAGGACAGCGGAACCACCCACTGCCTGACCTACGACGAACTCAACCAGGCCGGGGCGAGCACCGATCTCGCCGCGCTCGGGGTTCCCGCGTGGGCACGCCAGGCGGTCACCGGTGTGCCGGACCGCGATCGGCAGCTCGAAGGGCTCATCGCGGCGGGAAGCTGGGATTTCGATCCGTCCGCCAGCGCAACCGAGGTGCTCGCCGAGCTCGTGTCGGCGAGCGCCGAGCAGTACGACCGCACGGGGATCGCCGAGGCTGCCGCCAAGGCCGGGCTGTCGCCCTACGAACTGCTCGTCGCGGCGTCCCTCGTCGAACGTGAAGCGCTCCCTCCGGATTTCACGAAGGTCGCGCGAGTGATCCTCAACCGGCTCGCGATCGACATGCCGTTGCAGTTCGACTCGACGGTCAACTACTCGCTCGACGAAACCGAACTGGCCACGACCGATGCGGACCGCGAGCGGGTGACTCCGTGGAACACCTACGCGAGCCCAGGCCTGCCGGCGACGCCGATCTCGTCGCCGAGCATCGGTGCGCTGCAAGCCGTGGAGAACCCGGAGCCGGGCGAGTGGATCTACTTCGTGACCATCGACGCGCAGGGCACGACCCTGTTCGCCGACAACTACGAGGAGCACCTCGTGAACACCGACCGAGCTCTGGAAAGCGGAATTCTCGACAGTGGTAGATGACAATCCGACCGGTGCCCGTAAGGCCGCGGTCCTCGGCAGCCCGATCCAGCACTCGAAGTCGCCGCTGCTGCACCTGGCGGCCTACCGGGCTCTGGGCCTGACCGACTGGACATACGACCGCATCGAGTGCACCGGCGAGCAGCTTCCCGCATTCGTCGACTCGCTCGGCGCGGAATGGGTCGGCTTGTCGGTCACGATGCCCGGGAAGTTCGCGGCCCTCGCCTACGCCGACGAACGCACCGACCGAGCGGTGACCGTCGGCTCCGCGAACACCCTCGTCCGCACCGAGACCGGTTGGCGTGCCGACTGCACCGACGTCGACGGCGTGACCGGTGCGCTCGGCACGATCGGCGTCACCGACCTCACCGGCCGTTCCGCTGTCGTCGTCGGTAGCGGCGGAACGTCCCGGCCGGCGATCGTCGGACTGGCGTCCCTCGGCGTTCGGGAGATCACCGTCGTCGCACGGTCGGAGGCTCGCGCCACCGAAACGTTCGACTGCGCCGAAGCCGTCGGGGTCACGCCCCGGTGGGTCGCATTCGACGATCCCGGCCTCGGCGACGTGTGTGCCGAGGCGGGGGCCATGGTGTCGACCGTCCCGGCTGCGGGCGCCGCACCGTTCGCCGACGTTCTGGCCCGCGCCCCGTACATCCTGGACGCGATCTACGACCCGTGGCCCACACCGCTCGCGGCGGCGGCGCAGGCCCGGGGCAGCATCGTCGTGTCCGGTCTGTACATGCTGCTGCACCAGGCGTTCGGCCAGGTCGAGCAGTTCACCGGGCGTCCGGCACCGCGCGCCGAGATGGCGCAGGCCGTCGGCCTGTAGGGAGCCTCACGACGGTTGCGCGGTCCTCGGACCCGCGGAATCGTCCGACACGGGCTTCTGCCACGGCCAGCGGCCGTCGATCTCGAGTTGCAGGGACCAGCTCAGGAACGTGCGGATCAGCACGATGATCGCGAGCACCCCGACGGACGTGAAGGTGGGGGTGACGGCGACGGTCTTGATGATGTCGGCCGCCACCAGGAATTCGAGACCCAGCAGGATCGACCGGCCCAGATTACGGCGATACGCGACGTAGATCGGTGCACCGGGTGTGCGCCGGCGGGTGTCGTACGCGATCCAGCTGGACACGAGCGCACCGACGACGATGACGGCCACCCCGACCATGTCGATGACCGAGCCGACCGTGTCCATCACCTCGGCGATGTCCATGCACACTCCCTCCGGCGCTGCCGCGTGTCCGGATCATTGTGACCACGACAGCCCGGACGCGGGCGGGAAGCGCGCTACGTCACCGACTCTCGGGCGGTGTTCGTGTCGTCGACGGTGCGCGCGTCGTCCGCCGATGCCTGTGCACGCGCCCACCGGTAGTCGGCTTTCCCGGCCGGGCTGCGGGCGATCTCGGAACGGAACACGACGGCCTTCGGCAACTTGTACCGGGCGATCGACCGCGCGGCATGCTCGATGACACCGGCGGCGTCGAGTTCGGCGTCCTCGGCGGGAACGACGATCGCAACCACCTCCTGTCCCCACCGTTCGCTCGGGCGCGCCGCGACCACGACGTCGACGACCCCGGGATGGGAAACGATCGCGAGTTCGACCTCCTCGGCGAAGATCTTCTCCCCGCCGGAGTTGATGGTCGCCGAGTCGCGGCCGAGAAGTTCGATGCTGCCGTCCGCCAGGTGACGGGCCCGATCGCCCGGCAGGGCGTACCGGACCGACCCGATGACGGGGAAGGTCGCCGCGGTCTTGGCGGCATCGCCCTTGTAACCCAGCGGTGCGAAACCCCGCTGCGCGAGCCAGCCGAGACCGTCGTGACCGGGTTCGAGGACACCGTCGAGATCCTCTGCGACGACGCAGGTGTCGGGGCCGCCGCGGAACGTGCCCGTCGCCACGGCACCCGTCATGGACGTGTGCTGCATCTGTGCACCGGTCTCGGACGACCCGACGCCGTCGAGCACGACGACCCCCGGCACCGCCGCGATGAGACGTTCCTTGGCAGTCGGACTCAGCACCGCGCCCCCGTTCCCGACGAGGACCAGCGACGACACGTCGGCGTCGCCGTCCTCGATCGCCGCGGCGAGCGGTCGTGCCATCGCGTCGCCGACCACGGTCACGACGGCGACCTTCTCCCGTTCGATCGTGCGGACCACCTCGGGACCGTCCAGATGATCCGGCACCGTCGAGAAGATCACGGTCTGTCCGGTGAGGGCCGCGGTCAACGCGGCCCACTGCGCGGCCCCGTGCATGAGCGGCGGCAGGATCATCATCCGCAGCCCCGGATTCGCGACCGCGTTCGCGGCGATGCGCTCGTATGAGTCGACGAGTTCCCCGTTGTAGATGTTCCTGCCGCCGCAGCCGGCCATGAGGATGTCGTGCTGACGCCACAGCACACCCTTGGGCATGCCGGTCGTGCCGCCGGTGTAGAGGACGTACAGGTCGTCGGGGGTGGATCGTATCGGCAGTGGTTCGGGAGAACTCTCGGCGAGCGTGGTCTCGTAGTCGACGGCGCCGTCGAGCAGTTCGTTGCCGGAGTCGTCGGCGATCTGGATGAGCACGCGCAGCGACGGCAGGCTCGACCGCACCGCCGCGACCGTCGGGGCGAACGCCGCGTGATAGAGCAATGCCGTCGCCTCGGAGTCGGCGAGAAGCCGAGCGAGTTCGTTGCCGGTGTAGCGATAGTTGACGTTGAACGGCGCGACGCGGGCGCGGAATGCACCGAGCAGTCCCTCGATGTACTCGTTGCCGTTGTAGGCCAGGCATCCCAGCAGATCCTGGCCGACCTCGTGCGGGGCGAGGTCGGCGCGTTCGGTATGGCAGCCCAGTCCCTGCGAATGCAGGAACGACGCGAAGCGTCGCGCACGCTCGTCGACCTGTGCGAAGGTGAACCTGTGGTCGCCCTGCACGATCATCTCGCGGTCGGGGATTGCGGCGGCGACGATGCTTGCAGCTCTGTCGAGGGTGAATTCGACTGGTATCGAGCCCGATTCGGTCCCGTTCGTGTGTGGCACTGCAACTCCTCGGATGGATGCCGGCGAATGCGCTACAGCAGCGTGGTGCCCCACGCTGCGGTCCCCCCGAACGGTGAACCGTCGGTCGTACAGTTCCTCGGACGATACCGCAGGCGCGGGTGGTGGATGGGTGGATTCACGCAGGTAGGGGCCGGATTCATCAGCGGATCCGCGGTGCCCGGCCGTCGCCGTCCGGGGCGTCCGCGAGCTGGGCCCGGCCGAGCGGGTTGCCGAGGCGGGTGTAGATCAGGCCGTGGTCGAGGGCGGCGCGATAGGGCTTGTCGAGCGATTCCCAGATGGCTCTGACGGTGCCCTGGGTCGCGGCGGGCGGATTCGCGGCGATGGTGGTCGCGATCTCGTGGGCGCGCTGCCACAGACATTCCGGCGCAACCACTTCCGATACCAGCCCGATCCGCAGTGCCGTGTCGGCCCCGACGCGTTCGGCGTTGCCCGTCAACGCTATCCGCAGCGTCTCACCGAGACCCACGCGGCGCATCAATCCGACCGGCTCGAGCGCCGACACCAGGCCGGTCGAGACGTGCGAATCGAAGAAGGTGGCGTCGGACGAGCAGATCACCACGTCGGATTCGTTGACGAAGTAGAACCCACCGGCGGTACACATGCCCTGCACCGCGCACACGACCGGCTTCCACATCTTCTGCCACTTGGGGCTGAGCAACTCGCCCGGATCCTCGTGGTGCCACACGCTGTTCGGCTGCCCGTAGCTCGATTTGATGTCGAGTCCGGTGCTGAACGCCCGGGTGCCGGCCGCCCGCAGCACGATCGCGTTGACGTCGTCGTCGAGCTTGACCAGGTGCCATGCGCGAGCCATCTCCTCGCACATCCGTCGGTCGAACGCATTGAGGCGGTCGGGCCGGTTCAGGGTGATCGTCGCGACCTTGTCCTCGGGTGCGACGTCGAGGCGAATGGTCTCGAATACGGTGTCCACGGCTGCCCCCTGCGTCATCGACCCTCGAACTCCGGATTGCGCCGCTGCCGGAACGCGGTGAGGCCTTCCTTGAAATCGCTTGTTCGACAAGCCAACTCCAAGTCGAACAGCTCCTGGTTCATCGACTCGGTGAGGGTCGCGTGTTGACCGTACGCCAGCGCTTGTTTCGTCAGGCCCAGCGCGACGGTCGGCCCGGAAGCGAGGCGGTCCAGCAGTTCGCCCGCCGCGCTGTCGAGGTCGCTCGCCGGAACCGCGTCGTGGATCAGGCCCCAGTCGGCGGCGGTACCGCCCGGGATCTTCTCGCCGAGCAGCAGCATGCGACGGGCCCGGGCAAACCCGACGAGCCGGGGCAGCAGCCAGGTCGCCCCGGAGTCCGGGCTGAAGCCGCGTGCGACGAACGGCTCCCAGAACACGGCATCGTCGGCCGCGACGGTGAAATCGGCGGCGAGCGCCAGGTTGCAGCCCAGACCGGCGGCCCAGCCCCGGACGCTGCACACGACCGGTAGGTGGACGGTGTGCACGAGTTCGATCACGCGGTGCGCGGCGTGGGGGATGCGGCGAACCAGATCGCCTGCGCGCGGGCGTGTTCCGTCGGTGTTGCGGGAAACCCAGTCGACGCCTGCACAGAAGTCGTCGCCGGCCCCGCGAATGTGGATCGCGCGCAGGGAATCGTCGGATGCGGCGTGCGTGAGGTGATCGACGAGGGAATCGATCATGTTCGGGCTCAGCGAATTTCGACGGTCGGCGCGATCCAGCGTCAGGTGCAGGACGGCGTCGTCGCGGTGCGCGGTCACGGCGCCGTCGGTGCCGGGCCCGGTATCTCGGTTCGCTGTGGTCACATCCGCCCCCGGATCAATACTGTTTGTATTACGGTAATTGATACCGTTACTCCGTCCGAAGATAACAGGGGGCGGTGTCGGAGGGAAGGAAATTCATGGGTGAGCACCAGGGCCGGGTCGTGGAGGCCGGTCGGATCTCCTATGGGGCGCAACCCCTGCCGCAGCAGCTCGCGGTCGCGCCCGCGCTGCGCCGTCTCGTCGGACTCGTGATGTCGCTCGAGGACCCGCACCCGGTCCTGGACGAGATGGCCGCGCGACTCGCCGACTGGGAGGGCGTCCTCGCGTCCGTGGCGCCGCCGGACGAGCGGCCGCGAATCGGTCCGGACGCCGACGACTCCCGCCGCGTCTACGTCGACCACGCATACGACATCGGTGCGTTCAATCCGTGCTTTCCCGAGTACGTCTTCGACCGGCTCGACGCGGATCATGCCGAGGGCCGTGTCACCTTCCCGCTGGCTTTCGAAGGTCCGCCCGGGCTGGTCCACGGGGGCTTCCTCGGGGTGTTCTTCGACTCCGTCACCCAGCACCAGAGTTGTGCGGTCGGTGTTTCGGGCAAGACGCGATCGTTGACGGTGACCTACCGGCGGCCCACGCCGCTGGCGACGGAACTGCGCTTCACCATCGAACGCACGGTGGGGGAGCGCGGCATCGACTCCACGGCGCGGTTGCTGCTCGACGGCGAGGTGTTGTGCACGGGCGTCGTCAACACCGTTGCCGCCGACGTCGGAACACTTGCCGGGACGCGGTACGGCAAGCGGCGGAACGCGACCGGGTAGGGATTCGTCGGAGGCGGCGACGGCCGGGGTGCACTGCACCCCGGCCGCCGTGCCGTCGAACTCGTTGTCTGCGTGCTCACCTGGGGGGCGGGCAGGGCGAGTTGCCGGGAACACCACACATCTCCACGTGGAGATAGCTCGGTACCGACGGCGGAGTGGTGTCGGCGTGCTGGTTGACCAGGTTGTAGCCGAGGTTGAACACCAGCATGATCGCGTTGATCACCGCGGTCAGCGCGAGGATGCGGATGATGCTCACGCCCCGCTTGGTCCGGAGCCGCTCGATCCCGGCGTCGGAGACCAGCCCGCCGTCCTTGCGGCGGAAGATGTAGATGCAGATCGACAGGACCATCACGATCGAGCCGAACACGACGTTCTCGTAGAGGGGGAACTGGTTGATGGTGCCGGTGAAGAGCGACCACGTCTCGTTGACCCGGAAGTACGTCCACAGCCCCTGGCGTTGCAGCAGTTGCTCGCCGACGGTGTCCAGGACGAGGAACAGCAGCAGCAACCCGGCGACGATTCCGGCCTTGTTCAGCCGTGGCCACCGTTTGCGGGCACGCTCGACCAGCGCGTTGATCCCGAGGACGGCCAGCGGGAAGAACAGGAAGTAGTCCCCGAGCGTGTAGAGGATCGGTGCCGGGGTTTCCGGACCCTTGCTCACCCAGCCGGGTACGAACTCGGCCCAGGTACCCATCTGGAAGAACTCGGTGTTGTAGCCGAACACCGGGCGAACCGCGTTGACGCCGACGTCCTGCCAGGCGGCCAGCAGCCACGCGACCAGGAACACCCCGATGGTGGGGAATCGGCCTTCCCGGCGGGTCTTGCGGACCAGCCAGACGATCGACGCGATGGTGCCGACGACGCAGATCCCCTCGGCGATCTTGATGATCCAGATGGTGTGCGTCGGCACCGGATCGGCACCCGCCGGCGTCGGCGTGAATCCGTCGGAGAGAATCCACCGGATGTAGATGACGGCCTGGAGCGCGACGATCAGCGCGCCCACCCGGGCCAGCCAGACGATCGGGGGAGAATCGCGCCCCGTGGGGCTGCTCTCGAGCGTGGTCGTGGCAGCGGGTGCCTCGACGGTGTCCTCGCTCGTCGTCTTGCCTGTCGAATTCACCATCGTGCTGGTTTCCCTCCTGTACGAGTGGGGTGAGGGGGAGCCGTGGTGACGCTGCGGTCGACGGTGATCGTCATCGCGCGGCCGGCCACTGGATTGTCTTGTGCTGCAGGAATTCCGAGAGCCCCGCCGCGCCGAACTCGCGGCCGATACCGCTGCGCTTGTACCCGCCGAAGGGGCCGTCGGGACTCAGTCCGCCGCCACCGCCGTTGACGACGACCATGCCGGTGCGCAGCCGTCGCGCGATGCCGTGAGCGCGGAGCGGGTCGGACGACCACACACCGCCCGCCAAACCGAAGGGGCTGTCGTTGGCGATCCGGACCGCGTCCTCGTCGTCCCGGAAGGGGATCACCACACCGACAGGGCCGAAGACCTCGGTCTGCGCGATGCGCATCGAATTGTCGACGCCGACGAACAGGGTGGGCTCGACGAAGAAGCCCCTGTCCAATCCGGCGGGACGGCCACCGCCGTAGGCGATTTCGGCGCCCTCGTCCTGGCCGACCCGGATCAGGTCCTCCACGCGCCGGCGCTGTGTTTCACGGATGAGCGGTCCCATCGTCACCGTGGGATCGGCCGGGTCGCCGACCGTGACGTAGTCGAGTGCCATCTTGACCCGGGCGACGAGTTCGTCGTGCAGGGACTCGTGGACGAGGATCCGTGTCAGCAGGGCGCAGCCCTGTCCTGCATGCGTGATGAAGCCGCCGAGCACGCTCTGCATCACGTCGTCGAGGTCGGCGTCGTCGAGGAGGATGTTCGCGGACTTGCCGCCGAGTTCGAGCACGACCTTCTTCAGGCTCTGGGCGCTCTGCCCGTAGACCTTGGTGCCCACGGTGTCGCTGCCGGTGAAACTGACGATGTCGACACCGGGATGTGTGGTCAGTGCCTCGCCCGCCTCGACGTCGCCGGTGATGATGTTCAGCACGCCGTCGGGAAGACCCGCGGCCTCGGCGACCTCCCCGAAGACGAGTGCTTCGAAGGGGGTGTAGGGCGAGCACTTGAGCACCGCGGTGCATCCGGCTGCGAGTGCCGGTGCCACCTTGAAGACGTTGAGGAAGAACGGGAAGTTGAACGGCGTGATCAGGGCGGCGACGCCGTAGGGCTCCCGGACCACCGTGCCCTGGCCGATGCCGTTGCCGAGCATCGGCGGCATCGGGGACTCGAACGGGAAGGCGCCGATCACGCGGTCGACGAGGTCGGCGAGTTGGTCGATCGGTGTCCCGACCTGGATGAACTCGGCGAGCGTGCGGGTCGAGCCCGCTTCGGCGATGCTGAGGTCGACGAGTTCGGCGCGTCGGCGCTGGAGTTCGTCGACCATCCGCCGGAGGGCCGCGGCCCGTTCACGCGGGCTCATCTGCGGCCACGGTCCCTCGTCGAAGGCGGTCCGCGCCGCACGGACCGCGTCGTCGACGTCCGCGGCCGTGGCCTGGGGCACGGTGCCGATCACCGCCTCGGTCGCCGGATTGACGACCGTGAGCGTTTCCGTGCCCCGGCCGTCGACCCATTTGCCCCCGATGTAGAGCTGCCCTGCTCGCTCACCCGCCATGCGCGCACCCCCGCAATTCTGCAATTGAGTTATCTGATTCAACCGTACAATGGTGCAGTTGATCCGAGTGCCGAAACGGCGAAGTGGAGTGACGTCCGTCGGTGTTAGGCTGATCCGGCTTGCTGGTCAGGGAATTCGGAAGGCGTTGAGAAATTGTCGAACCGCTCCGTCGATGAGAACGAACTTCCCCGCCGGATCCAGGTGCCGAAGACCGCCGAGGTGATCGCCCAGCAGCTTCGCAGCCAGATCGTGCGCGGCGTCCTCAAGCCGGGCGACACACTTCCGCCCGAAACCGTGTTGGGGCAGCGGTTCGACGTCTCCCGGCCCACCCTGCGCGAGGCGTTCCGGATCCTCGAGAACGAATCATTGATCGTGGTGCGGCGCGGTTCGCGCGGGGGTGTGCAGGTCGTGTCTCCGGACGTCGCGGTGGCAGCGCGGTACGTCGGGTTGCTCTTGCAGATCGAGGGCACGACTCTGGCCGATCTGTACGAGGCGCGCACCGTACTCGAGCCGGCCGCGGTGCGGATGTTGGCGACCCGGCGCAGCGAAGAGGACGTCAAGGACCTCACTGCCATCGTCGACAAGCTCGCGATCCTGGTCGACGCGGGTACGGAGGGGGCCGATCTCGACCAGTGGTCCGCGACGGTCTTCCGCTTCCACGACCTCATCCTCGAGCGTGCCGGCAATCGGACGCTCGGTCTGATGGGCCGGATCATCGGTGACGTGGTGTCGACCCATATGTCCCGGGTGGTGTCGCGCACGACCGATACGGCCGAGGTCGAGGCGCAGTTCAAGCGCACCATCCGGGTGTTCCGCAAGACCGTCAAACTCGTCGAGGCGGGCGATGCCGATGCGGCGGAACAGAATTGGCAGAGGCACATGGCCACGTCCGCCAAGAAGATGCTCTGGGGCCGGTTCGCCTCGGAGTCGGTCGTCGACCTCTTCACCTGACGGCCGACTCCAGCCGTACGCGGATCTTCTTGTAGAAATGCAGCTTTCATGTCGTCGGTGCGCTCGGCCCGACGCCGGAGCGTGAACTCCTCGCTCACGCCTCCTGGCTTCGGGTCGCACGCAGGGCGTTCATCAACTTCGTCCAGTGGGACCGCGTCCAGCCGTCCTGGTCTTCGCCCCAGCCGATCTCGCCGTCGAACTCCCACCGCATGAGCGCGTTGCTGCCTCGTCCGCCCTCGCACATGTGGGCCACGGAGAAGCCTTCGGCGGTCATGGTGCGTCCTGTGAGATCCGTCAGGTCGACCTCCATGTGCGCGCTCCAGCCGGTCCGAGGATCACGGAAGTTGCGCATCCGCGACGCCGTCTTGTCGAGTCTCTCGAACCGGCCGTCCCGCAACAACCATCCGTGGTTGAGGGGTGACCAGCCCGCCGCGTCCCCGTCCTGGGGGCGGACGAATCCGAGGAACCCGGTGTTCGGTCCGGAGTGCCCGAAGATGTACTGGATCCGGCCGCGTCCGCGTTCGCGTTCGATCTCACGCCATCGGGGACCACCCGGATGCAGCACGCGATGCTCTCCGCGCTGATAGGCCGGCTTGCGGCTCCGCATGTGGTGGCCGCCGCGGGGACCCCACGTGCGGTCCCGGATCGAGTAGGAGTCGATGGTGATCGCCTCGCCGCGCAGGACCAGCTCGCCGACCTGGTGCCCGAGTTGATCCAGGTGGGGGCTGTACATCGCGGGTGGTTCGCCCGGGGTGAACCGGCGGGGCAGGTGGACGGCCCTGTGCTCGAACGCGACGGCGAAACCGTTGTCCGGATCGGTGTAACCGATCTCGTAGCGCATCAGCGGTTCGACCATCTTCACCGAGAACCCCCCGCCGGGGAACGTGATGTCCCGCAGGTCAGGGTGCTCCGGCATGGGCTGATCGACGCCGGTGCGATAGTAGGCGAGGCGACCGAGGTCGGCGCCGCTGGGGTCCCACACGAACACGCGCCAGGTGACCACTCCACGGTTGACGTCGAACCGCGCATGCAGCCACCCGCCGATGTGGCGTTCGGGGATGTTGAAGGACCACCAGTTGGTCTCGACCCAGTACGGATCGTCGTCCGGCGGTTGGTGATACATGTCGTCGGCGGGTGTGAAGGGGGTGTCGGCGGTGATCTCGTCCGGGCTCGGGACATCGTCTGTCACCTAGCCGACCGTAGCAGCGAGCCGACTGATTCGGAGCCTTTTCGCGACCCCGAATCAGATAACTCATTGCACTGCTGAATCACGTGCGGGCACGGCAGCGGGCAACCGTCGGGCGGGCCGTCGTCGCCGAGGGTCGCCGGAACCGGGGGTCATGCTCCGACGCTGTCCGTCTTCGTCCGAGCCCCGGCAAATCCGGTGATCAACGCGTCGACGGCGGCGTCGAATCGAGCTGTCGGCCCCCGTCCGGCACTGTCCTCGGCTGCGGCGGTCAGGAGGGGGTAGTCCTCGGGCGACAGTTCGGCGAGGCGGCTGGTCTGGCCTTCCTCACCGTGCGGCTGCGGGGAATCGGACCCGGCGCGTATGGCACCGTGGACCACGATCAGCGAGTTGAGCGCGTACAGCAGGTCCAGCGCGGTGCAGGGATCGAATCCCGCCCGGGTCAGAACCTGGAGCAGCGTCTCCATCACCTGGTTGTTTCCGGCCGTGGTGCCGGGCCGGGACAGCATGAGCGGAACCAGATTCGGGTGGGCTGCCAGGGTGTCCAACCCGGATCGGGCGTAGCGACGCAGTCCGTCCTGCCAGTCCGTGTCGGTCCCGATCGGCAGCTCTGCCGCGGAGACCAGCCGTTCGACGATGCCGTCCAGCAGTGCGGCCTTGTTCGGGAAGTAGTGGTACAGCGTCATCGCCTCGACCTCGAGCGCGGCGCCGAGGCGTCGCATCGACAGTGCCGCGAGTCCCTGCGAGTCGGCCAATTCGATGGCCGCGTCCAGGACGACCTGAGCATTCAGTCCCGCATGCTGTCCGTGGGGGCGGTGACCTGGCATTGCGGCTCCTTGATCCGTTGACATGTTTTACGGCGTAAGTCTACCGTGGGTGGAGTAAGACTTACATTGTAAGACTAGGCGTCGGAAAGAGCCTTCGTCATGAACACCACACGCATTTCCCGATCCTCGACAGTGGCCCTGCTCGTCGGTTGCGTCCTCACGGTTGTCGCTGCGATCGCCGTCTACGGCGGCCAGACGGCCTCCGGCATCCTCACCGCACACGTCCGCGCGGGCTACCCCTCCTTCACTCAGGACCACATCGATGCGGCAACCGACATCTATCTGACCTACCTGATCGTTCTGGGTGTGCTCGGCGCCCTCGGCTGGCTCACAACCCTCTGGGTGGCCCGCCGGAGCACATCGTGGGCGCGACTGCTCGCCACCGGCCTGTGGGTCGTCGCCACCGGCATCGCCCTGTTCGACCTGACCGTCCGGGACACCTCCGGCGACACCGCGCTGCCCGCAACCGTCGGGTGGATGGGACTGGCGCCCTGCGTGGCCGGACTCGTCGCGGTCGTCCTGCTGTGGCGCCGCCCCTCCCACGAAAAGGAAGCACTCCGATGACCGATCTCATCCGAACCGACGCCTTGGAAGCCACTGTCCTGGACGTCACCGTCCTCGAAGACGCTGCCGCTGACGTCTGCGCTGCCGGCATCCCGGGGATTTTCGCCGAAGTCCGTGTGGGTGACGATGTGTGGCGCGGTGCCGCAGGCGTCGCCGATCTCGTCACGCGCGCACAGGTGACCCCGGGGATGCGTCACCGCGTCGGTAGCATCTCCAAGACCTTCGTCGCGGCCGCCGTCCTGCAACTCGTCGAACGGGGTGCCGTCGAACTCGACGCACCGATCCGCCGGTATCTGCCGAACCTCGTCCCCGGCGACCGCGGTGATGCCATCACGGTGCGGATGCTGCTCGATCACACGAGCGGTCTCGCCGACTACCTGCCGACGGCCTATACGTCGCTGGCCGCGTTCCCGGTGGTGGCCCGCACCTCACCGCGCAGCATCGACGACAATCGATTCACACGATTCGACCCGCTGGACCTGATCGAGATGGGTGTCCGCGCACCGGCGGCTGCCGCTCCCGGCACGTCACCCGGCCGCTATTCCAACACCAACTACCTTCTGTTGTGCCGACTCATCGAGCTGATCACCGGTGTATCCGCCGAACAGCACATCGACGCCGCCGTCATCGCCCGGGCAGACCTGGCGGACACCGGATTCCCGTCCGGTCCCGAGGTGGACGGACCGCATTCACGATTGTACGAGTCGTGGTTCGGCATGAACCCTCCACTGAGCGACTACAGCGTCTTCGACATGTCCTGGGTCGGACCGGCCGCATCGTTGATCTCCACCACCGCCGATCTCAACCGGTTCTTCGCCGCCCTGCTCGCCGGTGACATCATCGGCCCGGAGATGCTGACGCAGATGCAGCAGACCGTGCCCGTCGTCTCGTTCGAAGGCACGATCGTCGACTACGGACTCGGCCTGCACCGCAAGGACGTTCCCGGCCAGGGGACGTTCTGGGGCCACGACGGCTCCGTGTGGGGCGGCGGCGCGATCACGATGGCGCGTGCCGACGGGAAGAGGCAGATGACGGTGGCGATCAATCGGCAGCGCTGGAGCGAACTCGACGACTCCGGCAGGCCCACACCGCATCCCATCGACCGAGCGCTCGACGCGTTCCACCGGGTGGCCTTCGGCGCCGAGGCGTCGATGCGGAATGTCGAGCCTCCCCGCTGATCGGACAGGCTCGGCAACTCCTCCGCGATGAGGACCGGAGGTGGTGCGCGGTTCGGCGATGATATTCGGTCCGGTGCAGCAGACTCGGGTCATGGCCTCTGTGTCCCCTCAGCTGTCCCCGATGTTGGCGACCCTCGGTGAACCACCGAGCGGCAATTGGGTGTTCGAGATGAAGTGGGACGGCCAACGCGTCCTGATCAGCATCGAGAACGGACAGTGCCGGTTGACCAGCCGCGCCGGCAACGACATCACCCGCACCTTCCCCGAGCTTCCGGATCCGCTGCTCGCCGCGGTCGGGGGCAGGGACTGCATCGTCGACGGGGAGATCGTCGCCCTCGACGCCGAGGGGCGGCCGTCCTTCGCGCGGCTGCAACGCCGCATGCATGTCCAGCGCCCCACCGAACAGTTGCGCGCTGATGTGCCGGTCATGGTGTACCTGTTCGACGTGCTCGCCGTCGACGGTGACTCCACGATCGATCTGCCCTATCTCGAACGGCGGGCCGTGCTCGACGACCTGATCACTCCCGGGGCCCGGGTGCAGCTGTCGCCCTATTGGCGCGACGTCGACGCCGCGACCATGCTCGAGGCGGCGCGTGAGAACGGTCTCGAAGGCATCGTCGCCAAAGACCCCGACAGCCCGTATCTGCCGGGCACGCGCGCTCCGAGCTGGATCAAGACTCCGCTGCGCCGCACTACAGAGGGGGTGGTCGTCGGTTGGACCCCAGGGGCGGGCAAAGCCGCCGGAGGTATCGGCTCGCTGCTGCTCGGGGCGTACGACGACGAGGGCCGGTTGGTGTTCATCGGTCGTGTCGGCACCGGGTTCGCTGCCGCGACCCGCCGGGAGTTGCGGTCCCGGTTGCGTCCGTTGGAGCGGTCCACCAGCCCGCTGTCCGTCGCACCGCCGAAGCGGGAGACCCACGGTGTCCATTGGGTGGAGCCGACGTTGGTGGGGGAGGTCGAGTACCGGGAGTACGCGGGCGGGAGCCTGCGGCATCCGAGCTGGCGGGGACTACGCGCCGACAAGACGGTGGACGAGGTCGACCTGCCCGGCCGGCACTGACTCCGGCACTTGTTCCTCGGCCCTGGAGCATCGCCACGGCGCCGATCCGGATCGGAATCCGGAGGCGTTCCGGTGTCGACACCCGCGAGGGTCAGGTTCGTGTCGGTCCGGGGCGACTGTTCGAGGTGCGGAGCCGGAACAGCGACTCCTGTGCGAGATTCGCGACGAGCACCTGATCCTCGTCGTAGATGTGCCCGGTGTACATGCCTCGTCCGTGCGAGGTCGACTCCGGCGCCAGATCGAGCAGCAGCCACCGGTTCGGATCGCAGCCACGATGGAGCCACACGCTGTGGTCGATGCTCGGCAGGATGCCGACCTGCTTGACGAGTGGGGCCTTCGACAGCCCGGTACACATGTCGGAGACGAACACCAGCCCGCAGGCGCGGAGGTTCGCATCGTCGCGCAGAGATGTCTTGATCCGGACCCACAGCCGCGTCGGCCATCGGTGATAGGCCTCGTCGTCGTGAGGGATGCGGACGTCGAGGTCGAGCATCCGCGGGTCCTGGCGGACGGACGGCAACGCCTCCGGCGGAGTCGTATCGGGCATCGCCTCCGCCTGGTAGTCGGCACCCGGCTGGATCTGCTGGAACGACGCCTCGAGGTTCAGGATCGGTACGTCCTCCTGGCTGGCAACGACCCGCCGAATCGAGAAGCGGCCTCCGTCGCGCTCTCGGCCGACCGTGTACGTGATCGGCTTGGTGGCGTCGCCGGGAGCGAGGAAATAGCTGTGCAGCGAGTGCGCCAGTCGCTCGTCGGGAACGGTATGGGACGCTGCGCGCAGCGCCTGCGCGGTGAGCCTGCCCCCGTAGAGTCCGCGAGGATCGTCGGCGCCGGCCCTCGCCGCGACGAAGGTGTCGGGTCCGGTCGCGGTGAGCATCAGTGCCTCGGCGACCGTTGCCGCCAGCGGGCCGGACGCGGCCACCGAGTGCGACCGCGCCGTCGAGGCGGTGCTGCGGTCGGCCGTCACCGGAACACCCGCGTGTGGACGCCGCCTGCGCGGGTGGCGGCACCGGTCGGTGCGGGCGGTGTGGCGACGCATGTTCGAGAGTCACTCATGCAGGTGCTTCCTTCTCTCGGTGGGTCGGATCAGACCTGGCGGCCGCTCGAAGCCCAGAACTCTTCGCGGAGAGTGCGTTTGAGCAGTTTTCCGGTCTCCGTCCGGGGCAGGGACGTTCGGAACTCGACACTGCGAGGGCACTTGTATCCGGCGAGGCGGGTGCGGCACCAGGCGATCAGCTCGTCGGCCAGCTCGTCCGTGGCTGTCGCGGGTGCGGCGAGCTGGACGAGCGCCTTGACCTGTTCGCCCCACTCGGGGTCCGGGACGCCGATCACCGCGGCATCCGCCACGGCCGGATGTGCGGAGAGGACGCCCTCGACCTCGGAGGGATAGATGTTGACGCCGCCGCTGATGATCATGTCCTTCGCGCGATCGCAGATGAACAGGTATCCGTCCTCGTCGAGGTAGCCGACGTCACCGATCGTGAACGCCTTGCCCCGGTAGGCGGAGCGGGTCGCCACCGGGTCGCCGCGGTACTCGAAGCTCGGTGTCTGCGGTTCGAGGTAGACGTTTCCGATCTCGCCGGCCGGCAGCTCGGTCCCGTCGTCGTCGAGGATGCGCACCGTCATGCCCGCCACCGCACGCCCGACGGTGCCCGGTTTCTCCAGCCAGCGGTGCGGTTTGGCGATGGTGGCGGCGCCCTCCATGCCGCCGTAGGTCTCCCAGATCACCGGACCCCACCAGTCGAGCATCTGCCGCTTCACGTCGAAGGGGCAGGGAGCGGCGGAGTGCACGACCACCTTCAGGCTCGAGTGGTCGTACCGGTCGCGGACCTCGTCGGGGAGCCTCAGTAACCGGACGAACTGGGTGGGGACCATGTACGCGGTCGTCACCCGGTGCTCCTCGATCATCCGCAGAGTCGCCTCGGGATCGAACTTGCCCCCGATGGCCAGTGCCTGCCCGACGTTCAGCGCGCCGAGGTAGAAGCTCTGGCAGCCACCGTGATTCATTCCGGTGGAGACCAGGTGGACGCCGTCGAAGGGAAGGAAGGTGAACGCGCGCCCGAAGGTGGACATGGCATTGGCGGCCGCCGACGGCTCCAGCGGCGGCAGCGGCCGGAGAATTGCCTTGGGCTTCCCGGTGGTCCCCGACGAGTAGGTGATCGCGCCGCCCAGGGTGCGATCCGCCGGCACGGTGTCGGGATGACCGGCGACCAGGTCCTCGTACCGCACGAACCCCGGGATGTCCCCGCCGACGGCCACGGCCGGCCGGATGGTGGGGATGTCGTTCACACTGCCCATCCGGTCCGCGTAGTCGGGGTGCACGACGACAGCGGCCGCACCGGAGTGGGTCAGGATGTCGGTGAACTCGGCGTGCGAGAGGGCGGGGTTGAGCGCGAGGTACCGGATGCCGGTCTCCAGCGCGGCGAGCTGCCAGATGATCGGCTCCACACCGTTGGGCAGCGCGTACGCCACGATGTCTCCGGCGCCGACGCCGTGCGCCTGTAACGCGTGGACCAGACGGTGCGCGGCCGCGGCGAGCTCGCCGAAGGACATGGACCGGCCGTCGGGCGATGCCACGATCGCCGGGCGGTCCGGGTGATCCTCGGCGATCCACCAGAACCCGAGTCGCCGATCCCATAGGTGTTCCACGTGAGCCTCCGCCTCGGTTCCTACCGAGTTTCTCCGGATCAGATCTGTCGGTTGTCGGTGCACGAGTCCCCGGCGAGGCCGGATCACCGGTAGGTCGGGGGGTCGTTCCGGCGCGGCGTCGCACGCCGCTCGGCCACCGGGGGATTGCCGATGTGGGTGTATGCCATCCCGTTCTGCAGCGCGGTGCTGCGGGTCATGTCGAGCGACTCCCAGATCGCGCGCACCGTTCCCTGCACCGCCACGGGGTTGCGCGCCGCGATCGACGCCGCGATCTCCCGCGCGCGGCTGCGCAGCCGATCCCGCTCCACCACCTCGGTGACCAGGCCGAGTCGCAGTGCGGTGTCCGCGGTGATGCGTTCCTCGGTGCCCATGAGCGCCCACCGCAGTACGTCGCCCAGCGGGACGCCGCGGGCCAGCATCCCGATGGGTTCGAGAGCGGAGACGATGCCGCCGTTGGCATGGGGATCGAAGAACACCGCGTCCTCGGACGCGAGGATGATGTCCGACTCGTTGAGGAAGTACTGGGCGCCGCCGGCGGCCATGCCGTGCACGGCCGTCACCACGGGCTTCCAGACCCGGTGGTGGAGCTTGGGGGAAAGGGTCATGCCCGGGTCGAAGGTGTTCCACACGTTCGACTTGGCGAACCAGGACGCGGACTTGATGTCCGCGCCGGTGCAGAAGGCGCGATCGCCGTTGGCCTGCAGCACCACCGCGTGGATCGAGTCGTCGTCGCGGATCGTCCGCCACGCCCACTCGATTTCGGCCGCCATCCGGTCGTCGACGGCGTTGAGGGCGTCCGGCCGGTCGAGCGTGATCGTGGCTACGTGGTCATCGGCCACCTCGAACTCGATCGTTGCCAGGTCCGGAGTGGTGATGTCGATGCTCACGAATGTCCTCCTGCAGTTGCGTGATGCGGTTCACTTCCCATTGAGCGTATGGTAGAAATCATACAAATCAGTTTACTGTTGGCGCGCGGAATCGGGATATCGACGCGAGCAGGGGGAGTGGTGGAGAACCTTTGCCGGAGAAGTAGCGGGTGCCGGTGGTCGTCCCGCACGCCGCGCTCACGACGGTTTCGAGCGGTCTGCGACCGTCCTGCCGGACACGAACGAGAGGTAATCCGATGACGCGAACCGCGGCCGCCCCGATGTCCGTGACCAACCTGGCCGACCCGGTGATGTACTACAACCCCTACCCGCGATACGCGTATCTGCGTGAGCACGAACCGGTTTCGATGGTCAAGGCCCCGATGATGGTACGAGGCACCGGCTACATGGTGACCCGCCACGCCGATGTCCTCGCACTGCACTGCGACAACCGGTTCTCCACCGACTCCTCGAAGCACGGGGGCTCCTCCCGGTTCAACCGGCTACTGCCGCAAACCCTCAAGCTGCTCAGTGAAACGATGGTGTTCAAGGACGATCCGGAACACAAGCGGCTACGGACACTGGTGCACCAGGCGTTCACCCCGAAGCTGGTGGCGGGCATGGCCGACCAGGTCACCGAGATCGCGGCCGAACTTGCCGACGAACTGGCCCGCAAGAAGGACGTCGACCTGGTCGAGGACTTTGCGGTGCAACTTCCGTTGCGGGTCATCTCCGTCATGCTCGGTGTCGGCGACGCGGACCGGGAGCGCTTCCACTACCTCGTCGGCAAGGTCACCGAGGACTCCGGTACCGGCCCGATCGGAATGATCAGGCGGATGCCGATGGCGAACAAGCTGCTCGCCTTCATCCAGCACCTCGCCGACGACGCACGCGCCCACCCGGACGACGGGTTGATTTCGGCGATCGTGGAGGCACGCGAGGACGGTGACCGGCTCACCGAACGCGAGATCCTGGGCATGATCTTCCTGCTGTTGCTGGCCGGGCACGATACGACCTCCAACCTGATCGGCAGCAGCATGCTCGCGCTGGCCCGTAACCCCGAGCAACTGCAACTGCTGCGTGAGGACGAGTCGTTGTGGCCCTCCGCGATCGAGGAACTGCTGCGGTACACCACGCCGGTGGCGTGTGCAGCACCACGGATCGCCGTGGAGGACGTGGAATTCGCCGGCGCACGAATTCCGCAGGGCAGCCAGGTGATCGGGATGATCATCTCTGCCAACCGGGACCGGGAATGTTACGAGGACCCGGAGTCGCTCGACCTGACCCGCACCCCCAACAAGCACATGTCGTTCGCATTCGGCGCGCACTACTGCCTGGGACACCACCTCGCGCGCCTGGAGGGCCGCATCGCGCTGCAGACGCTGCTGGAACGGTTCGACCGGCTCGAGGTGACCGCCGCCGACACCGACCTGCGATACAAGGCGACGCTGTCGCTGCGGGGATTGAAAGCGCTACCCATGCGGGTCGGCTGAGACCGGGGCCGGGTATGACGAGGGGGACGGAATGACGGGGGAAGCGCACGGCCTGCCCGCGGAACTGCACGCGTGGCTGTCGTCCGCCACCGGCGCGGACGAGATCACCGCGAAACAGGTCCCCGGCGGCGCCAGCAGACAGGCGTGGTTCGTCGACGCCCACGGGGTGCCCGACGGCGGACTGTTCCTCCGTTACGATCCGCGACCACCACAGCCCGACAGCGCCTTCCACCCGCTGCAGGTGGAAGCGGAGATCATGCGTGCGCTGTCCGATGCCGGTGCGTGCGTGCCTGCCGTGGTCGCCGTGCACCCGACCCTGCAGGCGGTTCTCCTCCGGCGGGTCGAGGGTGAGACCTGGTTCTATCTGATCGAGGACCCCGACGAGCAGGTGGCGGTGGCGCGAGATTTCATCGGTCATCTCGCAGCGATCCACCGGATCGAACCCCGGGATCTGGCGATCGATTCTCTCGGGCCGGTCCGATCGGTCCGTGAGCACCTCGCCGACGAACTCGCCGGGATCCGGCGGCGCATGGCCCGCAAGAAGGGCCCGACGCCGCTACTGTCGTTCTGTGTCGACTGGCTCGAACGCAACATGCCCGACGACGACGGTCCGGTGGTGCTGGTGCAGGGTGACACCGGTCCCGGCAACTTCATGTACCGCGACGGCCGCGTCACCGCGATCGTGGACTGGGAACTCGCCCACTTCGGTGACCCGATGGACGACATCGCGTGGCTGTCGCTGCGGGCCGCGCAGGACCCGTTCACCAGCTTCCCGGACCGGCTGGCGGAGTACGAGGCGTTGTCCGGTCACCGGATCGACGAACCGAAGATCTGGTACTACCGGCTGCTGGCGGAGGCGAAGCTCGCGACCTTCCACGACGGCGCCGACGACCGTCGAGGTTCCGTCGCGGTGGGATCCCCGGACGCGGGCAACGGCCTGATCTACGGGATGCTGCACCGGCGCCTGCTCATCGAGGCGCTCGGCCGCGCGGTGGGAATCGACATGGAGCGTACCGAGTTTCACCCGGAACCGGACGGTCCCGGCAACGGCCACGTCTTCGACGCCACCTTGGCGGTGCTGCGCGCGGCGGCCGGACAGGCCGGTGACCCGCTGGCCGCCCGCTGGACCAAGGGTGCGGCGCGGCTGGTCAAGTACCTGCAGGAATGCGACCGGGTCGGTGCGGTGCTGGACCGCGACGAGATCGCGGAACTGGCGAAGTTGCTCGGCGAAACTCCGGCCTCCGTCGAGGAGGGGCGGGCCGCTCTGGCCCGGCGGACGATCGACGGGGAGATCCCGGTCCTGGACTACGTCGCCCAGATGTGGAAGGGCGTCCAACGGGACGACTACCTGATGCGGACCGCGTCCGGCGCCCTCTACGACCGCACCTGGCCACCGATCACCCACGGGACCGGACCCGCCGACAGCGGGGAGCCGAGCCTGCCCCGCGATCCGTCGGTGGGCTGGTGATCACCGGTGGAAGAGGGCGCGAATACGGGCACGTACACCCGGTCCGTGCCCTCACGCGTCCCCGCGGCCTCCTCGAAGGCGACGGTCACTCGCATGCCGATCTCCACGGACTCCGGTGGACACCCGACGATGCCGGCGGGGATGCGAAGCCCGGCTTGGTCGTCGAGTTCGACGAGGGCGATCACGTACGGAACCGCCACCTCGGGGTGGAACCGCTGGACGTTGACGGTGAACGTGTAGACCACACCGGTGCCGGACGTGTCGCGAAACCCCGCCGGCTCGTTGCAGTCCGGACAGGTGGCCGCCGGCGGAAAGAACCAGCGCGCACAGCCCTTGCAGAACGGCAGGCGCAGAACGGAATCGGCGCCACCAGCCCAGAAGGGCCGGTCGATGGAGGTGGGCGTCGGAACATACGGGCGGACCTGCTGGGTCGAGAGCTCCTGCATCGCTTCACAGTATCCGCGACCCCCACTCGGCCGCATCCGAACGGAGCCTCCGATGCACTTTCCTGAGCAGGACGCGATCATCTCGGGGATCGGCATCTCCGACATCGGAAGGAAAACGGGCACACCGGGACTCGACCTCACCGTGCAGAGTGCCGCGGCCGCGGTCGCGGATGCAGGCCTGACACCTGCGGACATCGACACGGTCCTCACGCTGGGGGACGTCCCGGCGGCCGAGGCTGCCCGTGCTCTGGGTATCGAATTGCCGGAACTTCCGGCGTTGGACGGTGACGCGGGGCTGCTCGCCCCCGTGCAACAGGCCGCGGTCGCGGTCGGGGAGGGTCGCGCCCGGCACGTCCTCGTCTACCGGACCGTGCAAATGATGGGAGGCACGGTCGATCGACCGCGCCGGTCCGGTGGCGGGAAGGGCGGTGGCCGGCCCCGTCGTGATCCGGGCCCGGCCATGAGCGATGTGCCGTACCTGCTGGCGGCCAACGCCTTCTCCGCGGCCAATTGGCTGGCGCTGCACTGCCGTCGGCACATGCACGAGTACGGCACGACCCGCGAGCATCTCGGATGGGTCGCGATCAACGCGCGCCGCAATGCGGCGCTCAACCCATCGGCGGTGTTCCGGGACGAGATCACGATGGCCGACTATCTCGCGGCCCGGCCGGTGTCGACGCCGTTCGGACTGCTCGACTGCGACGTGCCCGTCGACGGGTCGATCGCGGTGGTCGTCTCCCACCGCGATCACGCCGCCGACATGCCGCACCCGCCGGTCCGCATCGCGGCGATCGGCGGGGCCGCCGGAACCGGGGGATGGACCCAGCGACCCGACTATCCCCGGATGGCCGCCACGGATGCTGCGGCCCGGCTGTGGAGCCGCACCGAACTCGTCCCCGCCGACGTCGACATCGCGGAACTGTACGACGGATTCACGTTTCTCACGATCGCCTGGCTCGAAGCGCTGGGGCTGTGCCCGGAGGGCAGCGGGGGCGACTTCGTGGACGGCGGTACCCGGATCGCGCGCGACGGATCGCTGCCGCTCAACACCTACGGGGGGCAGCTGTCCGCCGGGCGGATGCACGGTTACTGGGTGCTGCACGAGGCGTGTGCTCAACTGCGCGGCACGGCGGGGGACCGGCAGGTACTCCGTCCACCCGAGGTGGCGGCGGTCTCCGTCGGGGGCGGGCCGATCGCCGGATGCATGCTTCTCACGCGGTAACCGGTGGTCGAGTTCGAATGCCCCTCAGTAACACCGCTTACGGCGTTCGGTGTACCGAAATTCCGGTACGCCGACCGTCATCTCCGTGCGCGGATCGAGTGCCTCGTCCGGGAGCCGGATGTGAGCGGAGTCGATCCGGCGAAAGCGCGGAACACCGTGAAGGCAATACATTAAATTGGGTTATATGAATGAGGGGATGGTCCGCGCAGGCGTGGGGGATCGCGCGGATCGCTGATCGGATTTCTGTTCGTCGCAACCGGACGGAGTTCAGGTGACTGAAGACGAGATTCCAGGCGGGGTAAGGGATCACGTGGAAACAACAGGGGGCGCGGCCGACGAGATCGCCGACTGGTCGAGGGGATACCTCGACCGGCATCTCGGCCGGTCGCTCGTCACCGTCGGGGAACAGATCAAGCTGGGCATCGAGGCGATGCGATACCTCGTTGTGGACCTCGTGCGTGGCCGGTTCCCCTTCGAGTACTTCGTTCGTGAGTCGGTGTTCATGGCGAATACCGCGCTGTTGCCGAGCTTCTTCGTCGCCATCCCGATCGGTGTCACCCTGTCGATTCAATTCGGATTGCTCGCCGGGCAGGTCGGTGCCACCTCCCTCGCCGGTGCGGCCAGCGGTCTGGCCGTGATCCGGCAGGGCGCGCCTCTGGTGACCGCGTTGATGATGGCCGCCACCGTCGGATCCGCGATCTGCGCGGACCTGGGGTCGCGGACCATCCGCGAGGAGGTCGACGCGATGAAGGTGATGGGTGTCTCGCCGGTCCGGCGGCTGGTGGTTCCGCGCCTGGCGGCGGCGGTCGTCGTCGGTACCGCGCTCACCGGAATGATCACCTTCATCGGCTTCCTCGCCGGCTACCTGTTCAACGTCTACGTCCAGGACGGGGCGCCGGGCAGTTTCGTCGCCACATTCGCGTCGTTCGCCACCGTCGGCGACCTGGTGCTGGCGATGGTCAAGGCGGTCGTGTTCGGTGCCATCGTGGCGATCGTCGCCTGCCAGAAGGGACTGTCCACCCACGGGGGTCCGGCGGGGGTCGCGAACTCGGTGAACTCCACCGTGGTCGGGTCGATCATGCTGCTGATGGTCGTCAACGTCCTGTTCACCCAGCTCTACGTCATCGCGTTCCCGAGGGCGTCGTTCTGATGGCATCGCCGTCGGCCTACCACCCCCCTGGCGTGCGTTCGCTCACGCTTGCGTACGGGGCGCTCACGCGACCGATCCGGTTGATCGGGCACCTGTTGTCGTTCTTCTGCCGCGCCGTGGCCGGCCTGCCCGCGATGCTCCGGCACTACCACCGCGAGTTCCTGCGCCTGCTGTCCGACGTGACCTGGGGGAACGGCTCCCTGGTGGTCGGCGGCGGCACGGCCGGCGTCATCCTGGTGCTCGGTGCCAGCGCCGGTGCGATCGTCGGGATCGAGGGCTACAACGCCCTGCGTCTGCTCGGTCTCGGCCAGGCGACCGGGCTCGTCTCCGCCACCGCGGCGACCCGCGAACTCGCGCCGATCATGGCGGCGCTCGCCTTCGCTGCGCAGGCGGGCTGCCGGTTCACCGCGCAGCTCGGTGCCATGCGCATCTCGGAGGAGATCGACGCCATGGAATCGCTGGCCATCAGACCGATTCCGTACCTCGTCACGACCCGTCTGCTGGCGTCCACGATCGCCGTCATCCCGCTGTTCGTCTGCTGCCTGGTGCTCACCTACGTCGTCGTGCAGCTGGTCGTCGCGCTCGCCGGCGGCGTGTCCATCGGCACCTACCAGCACTACTTCCACCTGGTCATGGCCGGCCCGGACATCGTGTACGCGGTGATCAAGGTGGTGGTGTTCGTGACCATCACCTCCACGATCCAGTGCTACTACGGCTACTACGCCCGGGGCGGCCCGCAGGGCGTCGGAGTGGCCGTGGGACGAGCGATGCGGTCCGGTATCAGCGTGATGATCCTCGTCAATCTTCTGCTCACCCTGGCCTTCTGGGGGGTCTCGGCCGGTTCGAAGCTGGGGGGCTGAGGATGCAGACGATCTCGCTGGAATCCGAGGCCGGTGCACCGACCGACCGCATGCTGCTGATCCGCGGTCTCATCGGTCTCGTCGTCATCGCGGCGGTCGTCGCCGTCCTGCTGCTTCGCTCGACCGGGTCGCTCGACGACCGGGTCGCCGTCACCGCGCTGCTTCCCGACGTCGGCGACGGGATCCCCGCGAAATCGGACGTGAAGTTCCGTGGTCTCGTCGTCGGCATCGTCACCGGCGTCGAACCGGGCCGCGACGGCCGACCCAACGAGGTGTCGATCCTGCTCGAACCCCATGATGCACAGGGCATTCCCGACACCGTGACCGCGCGGGTGGTCCCGAGCAATGTGTTCGCGGTGTCCTCGGTCCAGCTGGTCGACAACGGTGCCGGAGCCCCGCTCACCGACGATGCGGTGATCCCCGCCGACACGAGCCGGCCGACCGTCGAACTGCAGACGGCCCTGACCAAGATGCGGGACATCGTCGCAGCGGTCGGCCGGGACCGCCGGGACGCCACCGTCGGCGTGCTGACCGCGCTCGCGTCGGCGACCGAGAGCCGCGGGCAGGAGATCCGCGACGCCGGGGGACAACTCGTCGACATGACCAGCGCGCTCAACGCCGCCGTCGACGACGGTTCGGACCGGTCCCAACTGGTCGACCTCGCCACCGCGCTGCAGGGACTTCAGGAATCCGCTCCCGAACTGCTCGACGCCGTCCACAACTCGGCCGTACCGATGCTGACCGTGGCCGAGAAGCAGGCCGCGCTCACCGACCTGCTCGCCGCCGGCCAGTACACGATGGGAACCACCGAACGGGCACTCGGCAACAACGTCGACCGGATGATCACCATCACCCGCCAGATGGCGCCGGTGCTGGACCTCGTCGCCGCGGGTGGCGCGGCCTTCCCCGGGATCGCCACCGACATCGCGGTCGTATCGCGCCGGTTCTCGACCGAATTCTGGGACCCTGCCCGGCAGCGCGGCACCGGACACTTCGTGTGGACGCTGACGCCGCACACGGTCTACGGTCCCGCGGACTGCCCCCGCTACGGCGACCTGGCCGGTCCGTCGTGCACATGGCCGGCTCCGGCCGGCTACGTGCAACCGGTGCTGCCGGCGAGCCTGGACCCCCGCAACTACCGGCCGCCCGCGGCGCTGTCGGGCGGCAACGTCGGGCCGGTCGGCGGCCCCGCCGAGATGGAGGCCCTACGCGGGTTGCTCGGTGAACACGCGACCACCGCCGCCTCGCTGATCCTCGGACCCCTGCTGCGCGGGGCGAACGTGAACGTGGATCCGGTGCCTGCAGCGGAGGGAGGACGATGAGCTACCGGCGCTCGATCATCTGGCTGACGGTGTTCCTGGTGGCCTCCGTCGTCCTCACCTGGACGATCCTGAACACGCTGCGGCGCGGGGTGAGCGGCTCGACCCACACGTACTCCGCGGTCTTCACGGACGTGTCCGGGCTGCGTTCCAGCGACGACGTCCGGGTCGCCGGCGTCCGCGTCGGCCGCGTCGACTCGATCGATCTCGACGGAAATCTCGCCCGAGTGCACTTCCAGGTGGACCGTGCCCACACCCTCAGCGGCGACACCCGGGCAGCGGTGACCTATCAGAATCTCATCGGCCAGCGTTATCTCGCGCTCTCGCTCGGCGACTTCGGCACGCCGACGCCGCTCGAACCCGGCGCCGAGATCCCCGTCGACCACACCGAGCCGTCCTTCGACATCTCGCTGCTGCTCAACGGTTTCGAACCGCTGTTCAGCGTTCTCGATCCGGACAGCGTCAACGACCTCTCCGAAGCGCTCGTCGGCGCCCTGGGAGGCGATGCCGGGTCGATCACGCGGCTGCTCGCGCAGACCTCGGCCCTCGCGGAGTCGATCGCCGGCCCGGACGAGGTTCTCGGGGACCTGATCACCCAACTCGGAACCGCGCTCACCGCGCTGTCCCGGCAGTCCGGCGACCTGCAGGACGTCATCACCCGATCTCAGGTGATCTTCACCGACCTCGCGTCCCGCAAGAGCGAGCTGGTCACATCCGCGGAGACGATCACGCGGGTCGGGGACCGGGTCGCCGAGATCGCCGCGGCCACCCGGCCCGAGATGAGCGAGTTCCTGGAACGGGAACCGGGATTCTCCTCCCATTTCAACGCGGGGAAGGAAGATTTCGGCTACCTGGGCGCCAACTCGCCCTTGCTGCTCAAAGGCCTCGCCCGGATCAGTCAGGAGGGCAGCTTCCTCGGTGCCTACGTGTGCGACCTCAACCCACTCGGGTTCGCGCCGTTCCTGGTGCCGTTGGTTCCGCAGTTGGTCGCCGACAACACGCCGGGCGGCGAGGCCCGGTACTCGCCGATCTGTCAGCCATGAAAAGCCGGGGGGTGCACACGATGACGAGGAAACCGGTCGAGGAGTGGGATTCGCTGCGGCTCGGAATCGCCGGGGTTGCGGCCCTCGTCGTGGGCGTCCTGGCGATCGTCGGAGTCAGCTCTCTCGAGCCCGGCCGCGTCGAGATCGTGGCCGAGTTCGCACAGGCCGCCGAGATCCGCGTGGGTGACCAGGTGACCGTGGCCGGTGTCGCGGTCGGGGAAGTCGCCGGAGCCGAACTCGCCGGCGACCGGGTGAACGTGACGATGAAGATCGACCGGGACGTCGCGCTCGGTGCCGGCACGCGGGCATCGATCAAACTCACCACGCTGCTCGGCTCGCGCTACGTCGCGCTCACGCCGGCAGGATCCGGAACCCTCGATGACGGTCGGATCCCGCTGTCCCACACCGAGGTTCCCTACGATCTGCAGGAGACGATCGAAGGAGCGACCGGCACCTTCGAGCAGGTCGACGCCGCGGAGGTCGCCGACGCCATGACCACACTGACCCACCAGCTGGAGGGTGCACCCGAGGTCGTGCCGCAGGCGCTCGCCAACGCCGGCACCCTCGCGGAGATCGTCGCCGCCCGGCGCACGCAGATCGGCGATCTCATCAGCGGCACCGAGCGGATCACGTCGGTGATCCGGACGCAGCAGTCGAACATCGGGTCCCTGATGGTGCAGGGCCGGGACCTGATGTCGGAACTGGACCGGCGCCGGGAGTCGGTGGTCGGCATGTTCGCCGCGACGACCACCCTGGTCGACGAGCTGCACCGGACCGTCGTCGGCGACAGCCCCGAGATCCAGGAGCTGATCACCGAACTCGACAGCATGCTCGGATCGCTGGCCCGGCACGACGACCTGCTCCGCAACATCCTGGAGGTGGCGCCCCTGCCGGTGCGCAACTTCACCAACGCATCGGGGTCCGGCAACTACGTCGACTTCACCGGGCCGGCCGGCGTCCTGGTCGACTCCTGGATGTGCGCGCTGAGCGGGCGCGCCGAAGAAATCGCGGCGAACCCGTATTTCCAGGAATGCCGATGAATCGCCGGTGGATCGGGCTCGCGGCGGCGTTGGTGCTCGCGCTCGTCGTGGTTGTGGCGGTGGCCGCGTGGCCGGGCGAGAAGCCGCGCACCATCGTCGCTCAGTTCGCGAGCGGCGCAGGACTGTACGAGGGCAACAAGGTGACCGTGCTCGGAATCACCGTCGGTCGGATCGTCACCATCGAGCCGCGCGGGACCGCGGTCGACATCACGCTGGAGGTCGATCCGGAGGTGCCCGTCCCGGTCGACGTGCAGGCGGTCGCGGTGTCGTCGTCCGTGCTGACCGATCGGCACATCGAACTGTCGCCCGCCTACACCGGCGGTCCGACGTTGTCGGACAACGCTTTCCTGCCGGTGGACCGGACCCGGACGCCGATCGAGTTCGACCGGTTGCTGTCGGTGGTGGATACCCTGTCGCGGGAACTGGGTGGTGACGGCGGGGGCGAAGGCCCGGTCGGGGAGATGCTCGCCGTCACCGCCGATTCGCTGGAGGGCAACGGCCCGGCGATGCGCGAGGCCCTCGGCCGGTTGTCGGACGCGCTGCGGACGGGGGAAGACCCGAGCGCCACCCGGGACTCGATCGTCACTCTCGTCGACAATCTGAACGCGCTCACCCAGGCGGCCGCCGACAACGACGCCACGATCCGGGAATTCGGTGGGAGCCTGCGCCGGCTCAGTGACATGCTCGCCGACGAGGCCCTCGGTCAGGGCGACACCGGTTCCAAACTGAACGAAATCCTCACCCGGACGGAAGAGATGCTGGCACAGAACAGAATCCCCATTCAGGGCACGGTCGCCAGCACCGAGACCCTCACCCGTGCGATGAGCGACTACGAGCGGGAGATGTCCGAGTTCCTGAACGTGGCCCCGTTGCTGCTCGACAACGCGTACAACGCGATCGACCGCACCAACGGAGTGGTGCGCGTGCACACCTTCGCCGACCGGATTCTGTTCGACCACCAGATGCTCAAGGAGGTCTGCAATCTCGCCGGACTGCAGGAACTGGGTTGCGCGACCGGCAAGCCGCAGGACTTCGGACCCGACTTCGGCATCACCGCGATGCTGGCGACCGTGGCGGGGGTGGTCCCGTGAGGTCGGCCGGGCGGTCGCGGGTGCCTGCAGCACGGCAGGCACAGCAGTCACGGCTGTCGCCGATCGCGGTGGCCGTCGTCTGTGTGCTCTGCTGGGCACTCGCCGGCTGCTCGGTGGGGCTCGGCCAGCTCCCGCTGCCCGCCCCCGGGACAGGTGGCGACGGTTTCGTCGTCACCGCGATCTTCCGGAACGCGCTGAACCTGCCGGCGAAGGCGAAGGTCCGGGTGAAGGGCGCCGACGTCGGATTCGTACTGGACATGGAGGTCCGCGACTACCTGGCGGTGGTGCGGATGCAACTCCGGGACGGAACCCTGCTGCCTCAGGGCACGCGGGCAGAACTGCGTTCCGCGACACCGCTCGGCGACGTCTTCGTCGCGCTGGAACCACCCGTCGAACCCGATCCCGGAGGCGCGGTGTTGCAGGACGGCGACACCATCCCGGTGGAGTCGACGTCCGCGGGCGCGACGGTCGAGGAGGTGCTGTCGACGGCGGCGATGCTGGTCAACGGCGGTGCCATCCGGAATCTGACGAAACTCGTCAACGGTCTCGGTGAATCGGTCGGTGACGGCGGCGACGAACTGGGTGCGCTGATCCGCGAGTCCAGCACGCTGGTCGCGTCGCTGTCCGAGCGGACGGCGGAGATCGAAACGGTGCTGGGTTCGGCGAACCTCCTCGCCGCGACCGTCGTGGAGCGGCAGCAGAGCATCGATTCCGCGCTCGCCGCAGCCGGACCGGCCCTCGGGGTGGTCGCCGACAACACTCAGGCGGTCCTCGGCATGGTCGACCAGCTCACCCGGATCACCCGGCAACTGGAGCGGTTCCCGTCGATCCACGGGACGGGCGCGGGTGGGATGGTGCAGGACATCAACGAGATCGCCGCATGGCTGAACGCGGCAGCGACGGCGCCGGGCGCCAGCATCGACGACGTCAACCGGATTCTCGGCCCGATCATCAAGCTCACCAGCGGCACTTCCGGCCATGTCGACGTGTCGATCTCGCAGTTCGCGCTCGGCGCGTTCGACGACCCGAACTACCACGCGGATCCGGGATCGAGGCTCCCGGACGCGGGGGACTGGGAGCGTTTCGCCGGGTCGCTCGCGGTGACGATGTTCCGTCTCCAGCAACGGCTCGAGGGTCCGCGATGAGCACCCGGGTCGACGTCGTCGAGGTCTCTGCGCGGGGAGTGCTGTCCGGGGTGCGGTGGGGCCGGCGACACCGGACCGCGCTGTCGGTCCTGGCTCTGGTCGCGCTGCTCGTCGGCGGCGTCGCCTACCTGTTCCTGAACACGTTGGACCGCAATCCGGCCAGGGCGATGATTCGGGTGGAGGTCCGCCTCGCGCAGTCGGGTGGGCTGCTGCCGGGGCAGGACGTGACCTTGCGCGGGGTGTCGGTCGGCCGGGTCGAGTCGGTGGATATCGACGGCACGGGTGTCCGGGCGCTCGCGGTGATCGACGCCGCCGTGCCGATCCCGGCGACCGGGCAGGTCCGGGTGTCCAGCCTGTCCCCGGCGGGCGAACAGTTCCTGGATTTCCAGCCCACCACCGACGACGGCCCCTACCTCACCGACGGCTCCGTCGTCGACGAATCGAACACGGCGACCCCCGTCCCGATGGCGACGCTGCTGGAGAACATGGAGCCGATGCTGGCGCAGATCGACCCCGACGACCTGGCCGTGATCAGGAAGGAACTCGGGACCGGTCCCGAGGGGGTACGCAAACTGCGCGACATCGTGCACGGAGGGACGTTCCTGGTGTCCACGCTGCACGCGGTGCTGCCGCAGACCCTGGGAATCCTGCGCACCGACAAGGTCGTTCTGACCACCCTGTCCGAGACGGCGCCCGGTCTGGCCGCGACCGCGACGAATCTCGACGGCACCCTGCGCGGGGTCAGCGCGATGGACGGCGGCCTGCGGCAGTTGCTGGAGCAGACCCCGGCGACCGTGAGCAGCATCGACGCCCTGTTCGCCGACAACTCGCCGACGATGGTGCAGCTGCTGGGCAACCTGGTCACCGTGACGCAGATGGTCAACGTGCGCCTGCCGGCGCTGCAGGAGTTCTTGTTCCCGCAGCAGCGCGACGGGTCGACACTCCAGTCGATCGGGACGGTCTTCCGCGACGGTGGAATCTGGGGTGCGGTCGACGTCTTCCCGAGGGTGCCGTGCGACTATCCGCTGCCCCGGTCGGCCCCCTCCCGGCCGGACTTTCCCGAGCCGTTCCTCAATACGCATTGCCCCGATCCGCAGTTGCTTCCCCGCGGCGCGGCGGCGGCGCCGCGACCCCCGGGAGACGACACCGACAAGCCGGCGCCGGGCAGCGACCCGCTGGGCCGCACCAGCCCGACACCGCAAGGGCCGCAAACCCTGCCGACCCCGTACGCGGGGCCGCCGATCCACTTCAACTGAACCCGACCTGGAGGTAACCGTGAGCAGCGTCGAATATCCACTGCTGGAGGACGACCCGGACACCGTGACGGCAGAGGCCGACCGATCCGAGGCCGACCGATACGGTTCGGGGAACACCGTTGTCCCCGAGTCGGACACTGCGGCACCTGCCGCGGGGACGGCGCCGCGCCGTGTCCGCCCGGTGCTCGCCGGTGTGCTCGCCGCCGCGGTGTGTGCCGGAGCGGGGTTCGCCGGCTGGCGCATGTATTCCGACGCAGCGGTGGACCGCGCCGCGTCGGAGGCGCTCGAGACCGCGAGCAACTACGCCGTCACCCTCACCAGCATCCAGGCCGGTGACATCGACCGGAACTTCTCCGACGTCCTCGCCGGAGCGACCGGGGAGTTCCTGGACATGTACTCGCGGTCCAGCAGCCACCTCAAGCAGATGCTGGTGGACAACAACGCCACCAGCACCGGGACCGTGGTGGATGCCGCGGTGCGATCGGCAACCGCCGACGAGGCCGTCGTCCTGCTCTTCGTCGACCAGACGATCACCAACACCGCCAGCCCGGAACCGAGGGTCGACCGCAGCCGCGTGGTGATGACGCTCGACAAGGTGGACGGCCGCTGGCTGGTGAGCAGGGTCGACCTGCTCTGATCGCGCCGGCTGGCGCGATCACGCTCCGGGTAATGCCCGGAAACCCGTGTGGGTGATGACGATCCGAGCCGGGCCGTCGATGGTTTCCGGCCCACGGTCGATCGTTTGCTGCACGCCGCTGGAGCCGGATGCGCCGGGCGCCTCGCCGATCGCTGGGTCGACGAGATTGCGCCACTGGAAGTACTCGAGGCCGACCGGCGTCGACCGTTCCGCGTTGTCGTGCATGTGCCGCATGTAGAAGGGCAGATAGCCTGCTCGTTCGCTACCGCATTCGGGCACATCATGATCGACGATTTCGCCGTATCGGCGTTCGCCGCTTCCAGTCGAACGGTCAGGGTGGCACGCAGACCGAGTGTGGGCGTCGTCGGGATTGCCGAGGTGAGCTGCCAAGGCGACACCGGCTCCGAGCACGGTCAGTGCGGTTGCCGCCGCAATCGCGGCCATTGCTCGTCGGTGACTGTCCATGCTTCCCCCTGTGACTGTTCTTCGGTGCCGGTCGGCTCTCCGGCCGTGGTCACAGAATGGGATGCGGTGGGGAAGAGGAAATGTTCCGCGGATCGTCTGTTCGGTCGACAAGACCGGGGGAAGAAGCTCTCCGGTATCCGGACGTGCGCATGTCGGCGGGGCACTTCGCCGCCGTGGGATTTGTGGCTCGTCAACGCGACCGGAGCGCCGGCCGTCGTCGGCCGGACCTCAGTTGGTGACCGGTGCTGCGTTGCGCGCCTTCCCGGCGGATGACTTCGGGGTCTTGCCCTCGGCCTGCCGGGCCTCGAGCAGGCGGCTGGCCTGGTCGAGAATGCAGTCGAGACCGTATTCGAAGTTCCGGTCGTTGGGCGCCCCGCTCTGCAGTCCCTTCGCATTCGCCTCGGCGAGCAGCGGAGTGGTGTCACTCGAGATCGGAAGGAGTTCGTAGTACGCACCCGATGGCGCCTCGGACTGGCGGTTCTTCTCCTGCAGGCGCTGCAGCACGATCATGCCGTGCACGTGCAGCTGCACCGCCGAGTAGACGTCGACCGCGTCCTCGAGCGTGAACCCCGACTCGACGAGATTCGCGATGACGCTCTCGGTCTGCTTCGCGCCGAGCTGGGCGGCCTTGGGGCTCAACGCGGATCGGATCAGGATGAGGTCGCACAGAATCGGGTTCTTCACGAACGTCTCCCGGACGGTCCGTGCGTGGTTGCGCAAGGTGTCGCGCCAGTTCGAGGCCTCGACGAACGGCATCGCGTACGCGTACTCGCGCAGTGCCCGGTCGGCCATCGCGCTGAGCAGGTCGTCCTTCTTGCGGAAGTACCAGTAGATGCTGGTGACGCCGACATCGAGGTGCTTGCCGAGCATCGGCATGCTGAGATTGTCGATCGAGACTTCCTCAGCGAGTTCGAACGCGCCGTCGAGAATGTCGTCAGGGTTGAGGGAACCCCGTTCGCGCCGTGGCCGTTTCGCCATGTCACACTCCCAACTCTGTCGCGCCGCACCGTAGTGCCACCCGTCCGCCGAACCGGGTTCGATGCCGCCGGTCCGCCCGTACATGCCACCGCAAATGATACCGACGGGGGAACGGTCGGCTCGGCGGCGACCCTTCCCGACATCCTTACCGATAGTAATACAGTAACATCGTCGACAGTGATGTGAGGTGGGACGAGAGGCGGGACGTCGTGGATCTGGGACTTGCGGACGCGGCTGCGGTGGTCGTCGGTGGAACCCGCGGTATGGGCCTGGCCACCGCTCGATGCCTTGCCGAGGAAGAGGCGCGCGTCGCCGTCGTCGGCCGCTCGGAGGCTGCCGTCACCGCCGCGGCGCAGGACCTGACCGAGCGCGGCAGTCCGGCGGTGATCGGCCTGGTCGCCGACGTACGCGATGCCGCGCGTGTCGCATCGGTGTTCGCGGAGTTGGACCGACGATGGAACGGCCAACTCAACGTGCTGGTCAATGCGGTCGGACCGAACGTGCAGGGCAGTTTCGAGATACTGACCGACGACCAGTGGTACGAGGCGGTCGACGACGGCGTGCTGTCGATGGTCCGATGTGTCCGCGCAGCCCTGCCGATGCTGCGGCGCGCCGAGTGGGGAAGGATCGTGAACTTCTCCGCGCAGTCGACACAGCGGCAGAGTGTTTCACTCGCGGCCTACACCGCGGCCAAGGCGATGGTGACGAGCGCGTCGAAGAACCTGTCGCTGTTGCTCGCCCGCGACGAGATTCTCGTCAACGTCGTCTCACCCGGAACGGTGGTCACCCCGGCGCTGGTCGGCTGGGCCGCGTCGGTGGGTGTCGAGTCGGAGGATCCCTACCGGTTGATGGAACTCATCGCCACCGAATACGGCCACGCCGCGCAACTTCCGCGCGCCGGGAGGCCCGCGGAGATCGGTGCCGTCGTCGCGTTTCTGGCCTCGCGGCGCAATTCGTACATGACCGGGGCGAACGTGAACGTCGACGGCGGCTCGGATTTCACCTGAACCGAACCGCCGCCCGACGTTCCGGGGGGACCGATATCGGGGTGGCCGTCAGCGCAGGGAGATCGGCATCCGCTTGATGCCGTGCACGAAATCGCTGTGCACGTACTCGGGTTCGCCGACGCTGATGTCCGGCAGCCGCGTCAGGAGTTCGTGGAACAGATGCCGCAGTTCCATCTTCGCGAGCTGCCGCCCCAGGCACGAGTGCGGACCCGGCGCGCCGAAGCCGACGTGTGGATTCGGGGTTCGGGTGATGTCGAACTCGTGGGGCCGGTGGAACACGGACTCGTCGCGGTTGCCGGAACAGTAGAACAGCACGACCTTCTCGCCGGCATCGATCCTCGTGCCCGCGACCTCGGTGTCCTCCGTCGCGTGCCGGGCGAAGTGGATGACCGGAGTCGACCAGCGCACGAACTCTTCGACGGCACCGTCGATGCGTGCATCGAAGTCCGCGAGCAACCAGTCCCGCTGCTCCGGGTGGTCGACGAGCGCGGCGAGGGCGTGACTGCTCGCCTGCTTGGTGGTGTCGTTGCCCGCGGAACCGAGCAACACCATGAACGCGCCGATCTCCTCGTCGGTCAGGCGGTGGCCGTCGACCTCGGCGTTCACGATGTTGGTCATCAGATCGTCGCGGGGATCCTCGCGACGCGCAGCCGCCAGTTCGGTGCCGACGCCGGCGAGGATGGCGAGCTGGGTCATCAGGTGCGGCGCGCGTTCCTCGAGGGAGGAATACTCCTCGTCGCTGGCGCCGAACAGGCTCTCCACCGCATCGGCAATCTTCTCGCGATCTTCGGGAGCGACGCCGATCATGTCGGAGATCGTGCGCATCGGCATCTTGCGTGAGTACTCCGCAGCGAAATCCACCGTGCCGTTCGCCTCGAGATCGGCGACCAGTTCGTCGACGATCTCACGGGCACTGGTACGGATCTGGTCCTCGATCAATCGGATCTGTCTCGGGGTGAACGCGATGTTGATCAGGCGGCGATACCGGGTGTGCTCGGGCGGATCCATGGCGAGGAAGAAGGTCATCGCCCGCTGGATCTCGGCCGGCATCGGGTCCATGCTCACGCCCTGGCTGGAGCAGAACAACTCGTGGTTGCGGCTGACGTGCTGGATGTCGCTGTGGCGGGTGACAGCCCAGAATCCGGTCTCCGCGTGCGGGAAGATCGACGGGGTGGGCGGGTGCCAGCTCAGTCCGTCCTCGGCGCGCAGTGCGGCGAACGTGTCGTCCCGGGTGCGGAAATCGTTCTTCCAGAACTCGGGCGCCGAGATGTCGAGTCGGTGAAAGGGGCGCGGTGAGGTGGGAGCGTCGACGGTCATCGGGACACCTCCTGCGAACCGTTGGAAAGTGCTGCATGGGTGCGCAATTCGATGTAGTGTCGGCCGGTCACGGAATCCCCCTGCAGTCGAATTTCCGGTAGTGTGGTCGGTATTACAGTTGATGTTACGGGATCGGTATCCGCCGACGGGTCGAAGTTCGTGCGGTCGGCGTCGAGCCTGCTGATCCGACAGGACGGGGAAGGCTGAGCGAATGAGCACCGGCATCACCGACAATCCCGCCGACCTCCACCCGGCACCGGACCTCGCCACGCTGCTCGACGAGCAGCGTCGAGCGTTCCTGGCGGAAGGTCCGCCCACCGCGGCGGTCCGGCGGGACCGGATCGACCGTCTCGTCGCGATGGTCCTGGACAACCGCGACGCCTACGTCGACGCGCTGTCCGACGACTTCGGGACGCGTTCGCGCACGGGGACGCTGTTCACCGAGATCATGGGCATGCTCTCGGTGATCGAACACACCCGCGCACACATCGACAAATGGATGAAACCGCGCAACCCGAAGCCCGGCGCCCGGCTCTACGGAATCCGCGCCGAGGTGCAGCCCACCCCGCTCGGGGTCGTCGGCATCATCGGACCCTGGAACTTCCCGCTCAACCTCGTCGTACTCCCCGCAGCGGCCGCGTTCGCGGCCGGCAACCGCGTGATGATCAAGATGTCCGAGATCACCCGTCGCACAGCCGAACTCACTCGTTCGCTGGCGGCGTCCTATTTCGATCCGGCCGAACTCGCGGTCGTCACCGGCGGCGCCGATGTGGCCGCGGAGTTCTCCGCGCTGCCGTTCGATCACCTGTTCTTCACCGGCTCGACCCGTGTCGGGCAGCTCGTGCAGCGGGCCGCTGCGGAGAACCTCGTACCGGTGACCCTCGAACTCGGCGGGAAGAACCCGGTTGTGGTCGCACCGGACGCCGACGTGCACCGATCCGCCGAGCGCATCGCCCGGGCGCGAATGGTCAACGGCGGTCAGGTGTGCGTGTGCCCCGACTACGTGTACGTACCCGCCGACCGGATCGACGCGTTCACCGTCACGCTGCAGTCGACGCTGCGCGCGATGTTCCCGACCGTCGTCGGCAATGACGACTACACCGCGTGCGTCGACGCCGCGAACTACGAGCGGATCCTGGCCCTGCTCGACGACGCACGGGCCCGGGGTGCACGCATCGAGTCGGTCGTCCCTGCGGGCGAAGTCCTGCCCGACCCGGTAACCCGCAAGATCGCGCCGACCGTCGTCCGCGATGTCACCGACGAGATGCGCATCGCGAGCGAGGAGATCTTCGGACCGGTCGTGCTCGTCCGCCCGTACACCGCACTGGACGAGGTGATCGACCGGGTCAACGCAGGCCCGTCGCCGCTGGTCGCCTACTGGTTCGGTCCCGACGGTCCGGACTTCCGCCGGTTCGTCCGCGGCACCCGCACCGGAGGTGTCGCCCGAAACGACTTCGCGATCCACATGTTCCCCGACGATGCGCCGTTCGGCGGGGTCGGGCACAGCGGCATGGGTGCCTACCACGGCAAGGCCGGGTTCGATACGTTCAGTCACCACCGCACGATCGTCGGCACCGACCTGCCGTTCGTCGTCACCGCGATGGCGGCACCACCGTTCGCGGCCACGACCCGGAAGATCGTCGATCTCGCACTCAAGGCAGCCCACCGCCGTTCGCGGCGCCGTACCCGGGGCCGCCTTCCGCACACTCCGACGGACGGGCCGGCGCCCTCCGGACGCCTCGTGCCTTGACCGCAGCGGCTCAAGTGTTCCTGCTGGATTCGCGGGCCAGTGCGCGGACCGCGCCGAGATCGGCCTTGCCGGAGGGGGTTCGGGGAAGCGCGCCGACGACCACGATCCGTGCCGGAATCTCGTACGGCGCCAGCCGGGTTCGCAGGAACTCGACGAGCTCGCCTGCGCCGACCGATGCCTCGTAGCGCAGTTCGACGACTGCAACGGGCACCTCACCGAGCCGATCGTGCGGTGCCGCCACGACCGCGGCACCGGCAACCCAGGGATGCTGTTCCAGTGCGGCACGCACGTCGTCGGGCAAGATCTTGAAACCGCCACGAATGATCGCCTGATCGGCGCGGCCCAGGATCCACACGAACCCGTCCTCGTCGATGCGGGCGAGGTCGGTGGTGCGGATCCATTCCGACGTCGGACCGAGCTGGCCCGGTTTGACCTCGAGCAGACCGGGACGGTCGGCGGGCAGGACTGCACCATCCTCGTCCACCACCCGCAGTCGTGCCCCGCCGCTCGCTCGGCCGACGCTGCCGCGTTTCGTCTGCCAGTACCGGCGATGCTCGGGCAGGGTCCAGCCCGCAACGCCACCGCCGAACTCGGTCGCGGCATACGACGTGAGTACCGGTATCCCGAACTTGTCGTGGAAGGCATCCGCGTCGTCGGCGGACAGCGGTGCGGTGCCGGACGTGACGACCTCGATGGAGGCGAGGTCCTCGCGGGCGAGGTCGGAATGCAGCACCGCTCGCAGCGCGGCCGGCACCAGCGAGACCGCGCGCGGCCGGTGCGCGCGTACCGCGGCGATCCACCGCTCGAGCTCGAAGCGGGGGAGCAGCACGAACGGTCGGGCTTCGGTGACGCACTGCAGAACCCGGAACACCCCGCCGATGTGGACGAGCGGTGCGTTGACGACGGCGACACCGGTGCGCGGCCGGGTCGGTGCGGGGGCGCGGCTCGGGTCCGGTCCCAGGACGCTGCGAGCGAGCATGTCGTAGGTCAGGTCGATGCGCTTGGGAGGTCCGGTGGTGCCGCTGGTGAGCATCCGGACCGCCACACCGGTTCGGCCGGGGACTGCCCGGTCGACAGCCGCGGGCGTGAGGTGCGGTTCCGAATCGAGACCACGCAGTTCGAGAACTGCGGTGTCGGGTGTGGGTTCGACGAGAGCGTGCAGATCGTCGGGACCGCCGATGATCAGCGGCAACCGCAGTGCGGCGATGTCGGACCGTGTGCGATCGTCGCCGCGCACGGGGTTGATCACCACGACGGTGCCGCCGGCCGACAGGACGCCGAGCAGCGCGGCCACGAACTCGGGGCGGTTGCGCAGCAGGATTCCCACCTCGCCGTCGGTGCCGGGGGCCGACGCGATCCGCCGTGCCGCGTCGCGCATCCGTCGCCGCGACATCCATTCGTCGTCGAATTCGACCATCGGTGAATCCGGCGTGAGCGCGAAAACCGCGGCGATGCGGTCGGTCAAGGCGTGCGAGGTCACCGGCACTGCCACACGGGTGCTCGCTTCTCGACGAACGCGCGCGGGCCCTCGAGGGCGTCCTCGGTGCGGGTCACGCGTTCGCGGAACGACTCGGCCAGCATCTCCGCCTCGTGCAGCGGGACGTTCAAGCCCTTGACGATCGCCAACCGTGTTCCCCGAACCGCAAGGGGTGCATTGGAATTGACGATATCTGCGATCTCGTGGGCGCGGTCCAGAAGCCGGTCGTGCTCGACGACCTCGGTGACCATCCCTAATTCGTAGGCACGCGCGGCGCTCATCCGCTCGTGTTTGCCCATGAGTGCCATGCGCAGGGCAACCGACCGGGGCAGCACCCGCGACACCCGGACCACCTCGCGGCCGGCGACCAGGCCGATGCTCACGTGGGGATCGAAGAAGGTGGCCTTCTCCGAGGCGATCACGATGTCGCCGGTGGTGACCCAGTCGAGTCCTGCGCCGCAGCACAGGCCGTTGATCGCGGTGACGATCGGCTTGGTCATGGTCCGGAACGGTGGCGTGCCCTCCTGCGGCGCCTCCCACTGTTCGTAGGTGGACAGGTACGGGCGTTCGTTGACCACCTTGCCGTCGCCGGGGATCTCCTTGACGTCGGCCCCGGTGCAGAACGCGCGGCCGGCTCCGGTGACGACGAGCGTCCAGACCTTGTCGTCGTTCTCCGCCTCGGTGTACGCGGCGCGCAGTTCGGTGATCATGTGCGGGCTGAGCGCGTTGAGGGCTTCGGGCCGGTTCAGCGTGAGGGTGGCCGTGTGCCCGTCGACTTCGTACTCGATCGTGTCGAACGGCATGTGTTTCCTTCTGCGGAGATGACAGCCATACTGGTATATCTACAGTATCCCATACCGTTATGTATGATCCAGCGAAAGCGGAAGAGAGACAACGATGACGAGCTCCAGTGCCGCGGACGGACGTGTCCTCTTCGACGTGGATCCGGATCGCCGCATCGCGACCGTCACCCTCAACGACCCCGGGCGCCGCAACTCCTACGACGCGCCCATGCGCGACGCCCTTGCCCGGTATCTCGACGACGCTGCGCAGGACGACGACATCACGGTCGTGCTGCTCCGGGGGGCCGACGGCGTGTTCAGCACCGGGGCCGACATGAACAACGCGTACGGCTGGTACGGCAAGGACGATGGGGACCGTCCGCGGAAGACCCGGCCCAGCCAGCGGCGCCGTCTCACCGTCGACCGCAAGACGTTCGGCTTCTACCACGAGTTCCTGGGCTATCCGAAGGTTACGGTCGGTGAGATCAGCGGCTACGCGCTCGGCGGCGGGTTCGAGATGGCGCTGATGACCGACATCTCCGTGATTGCGCGTGACACACGCATCGGGATGCCCGCGACCCGGTTCCTCGGCCCCGCGCTGGGCAGCCTGCACATGTTCTTCCACCGGCTCGGCCCGGTACTCGCGCGCCGGTTGCTGCTGACCGGCGACATCGTCGAGGCCGCATCCGTCGAACACCTCGGAGTGTTCACCGAGACGTGCGAGCCCGGCGCGGTCACCGCACGCGCCCGGTACTGGGCGGAGAAGGCCGCGAAGATGCCGGCCGACGGTGTGGTGATCGCGAAGGAGGCGTTCCGGCTCGTCGAACAGAGCCAGGCCTATCAGGGCGAGGAGGTCGCGAGCTACCTGTTCCACGCGTTCGGCACCAACCTGCAGTTCGGGCCGGGTGAGTTCAACTTCGTCCAGACGAGGGCCGAACACGGGACCAAGGAAGCATTCCGCCTGCGCGACGAGCACTTCCACGTCCCCGATCCCGGCGGCTCCGCCACCGGTGTGCACTAATGGCGGTTGGGGCCGCCACAAGTGCACACCGAGGGGATGCGGTACAGTGACGGTGCTTCACGAGTTGCCGTCGCAAAGCCCCGACTTGACGGCACGCCAACCCCACGCTCGCGGGTGGCTCGGGTGACGAAGCGGTCCGAGACCGACCGGCTCGGACAGGAGCGCCCCGTCCCGGGGCTTACCCGGAGGAACACGATGATCCTTGTCGCCCGCTCGATCGTCCGCGCCGCCACCACGTGCGGCTCGTACCACGACGGCCATCACGTCCATCACATCCGTGCCCGTCGCGCCCTCGCGGACCGCGACCTCGCGGTGCACGTGCTCGTCGAGATCGTCGACGGCGATACAGTCCGATTGTCCTGGGATGGAAACAGATTCGAGTTCCATCACCACGACGTCGACGCGATCGCCCAGGCTCTCGACCTCGGCGGTGACGTCGGCGAATGGATCCCGCGATGGCGCGTCCTCGTGCTGCCCGGCCGGGAACCGGACGACCGCACGGTGTTCACGCTGAGCGATTCGGAACACTGGACCGACTGCACCTCACCGAAACTGCCGGAACACCCACGCTCGCGTCCCGTGCACCGAAGCGAACCGCGGCGCCGCCGGAGCTCCGCGGGGCACCGGTCACGGTAGATCACCGGTCCGATCGACGGGTCGCCGATCATCCGCCCGATCCCGCTCGATTCATCGGTGCGACCGATCAGCGGTTCACCGGCAGCAGCAGTTCCGGCGAATTGTTGCGCGGATTGTTCACCGCGGTACTCACCTCGTACGGGTCCAGATGCGGCTCCGGGATCGAGTTGAGCAGCGCCTCGACGTCGTCACGGTCGGTGAGGGTCGCGTCGAGCCAGGGATCGATGAACGGCTCCGGCAGCAGCACCGGGGAACGGTCGTGGATGTGCCCGGCCGCGTCGGTCGCCGGCCGGGTGAGTACCGTGCACGTCCACAGCCACCGGTTCGGATCGTCCTCGGGCAGCTCCGGATTCGGCCACAGTTCGTACAGACCGGCCATCGCGAGCGGTTTGTCGGCGTGGAGGAAGAACGGGATCTTCTTGCCGTCCTCGTCCTTCATCCACTCGTAGTAGCCGTCGGCCGGCAGAATGCAGCGCCGCCGCGCCGCGGCCGCCTTGAACGCGGGTTTGCTCGTGACGGTCTCGGACCGCGCGTTGATCATGCGGGAACCGATCTTCGGGTCCTTCGCCCACGACGGCACCAGACCCCACTTGACCGTGCTGTTGAGCTGCCGCACCGGCTCGGCATCGGGTTCCTCGCGCGGGGCGCGTTCGAGCACGACGTTCACCCGCTGGGTGGGTGCGATGTTGTACGACGGGGGCAGTTCGTCGCCGACCGTGGCTGCGGTCTCGTACGCCGCGATCAGATCGTCGCGGGTGCTCGTGCTCGCATAACGTCCACACATCGGGCACTCCTTCCCGTGGTTCGGCTCACGTCCCATCCTGCCGGAACGGTGGACGATCGGTGGCGATGTCGTCCGGGGCGCGCCGCGCCGTGCAAGACTCGGCGGGTGACCGGATCGACGACGCGCAGCGTCTCCATCGTCCTGTTCGACGGCTTCGAACTACTCGATGTCTTCGGACCCGTGGAGTTGCTGAGCAGGCTCCCCGATTCGGTCGACGTGCTGATGCTCGGGCCGCAGGAAGGTCCGGTCCGCAGCAGCCAGGGAACCGAGGTCGTTGCGACCGCGAGTCACCGCGACGCCCCGGAACCGGACATCGTGATGGTGCCCGGAGGGATGGGCACGCGTTCCCTGGCGTGCGACGAACGGTTCCTCACCTGGCTTCGTGAGTGGGCCTCGACCGCGACGATCGTGACATCGGTGTGCACCGGTTCCGCACTGCTCGCGGCCGCCGGGCTGCTGGACGGGTATCGAGCGACGTCGAACAAGCTCGCTTTCGAGTGGGTAGCCGGTCACGGCACCGATGTCGAATGGGCACCGAGCGCCCGATGGGTGCACGATCGCGACCGGTGGACCTCGTCCGGGGTGGCCGCCGGCATGGACATGACGGGTGCTCTGCTCACCTACCTGTTCGGCCGCGAGGAGGCCGAACGTGCCGCGCGCGAGATCGAGCTGGGGCTGCACACCGACCCCGACCGTGATCCGTTCGCCGTGGCGCACGGACTCGAATAGCCGAACTCAGTGTTCGACGACGTCGAGCGCCCGGGTGAGGTCGGCGATCAGATCGTCGGCGTCCTCGAGCCCGATCGACAGGCGGATCATCGATCCCGTGATCCCGCGCCGTTCACGTTCTTCGGGCGTCAGGTCGTAGTGGGTGGTGGTGACCGGTTGCGTCACCAGGCTTTCCACCCCACCGAGGCTCGGCGCCAACGCGAACAACTCGAGCCGGTCCACGACCTGCACGGTCGTCTCGGCGTCCGCCGCGACCTCGATGGTGACGACCCCGCCGAAGCCGGACATCTGCTTCGCTGCCAGCAGGTGACCGGGAAAGCTCGGCAAACCCGGGTACAGCACTCGCGACACTCGCGGATCGGCCTCCATCGCCTCGGCGACCGCCTGCGCGTTGGCATTGTGCTGACGCACCCGGAGGACGAGGGTGCGCAGGCTGCGCGACAGCATCGACGCCGTTTCCGGCGCGATCGTCGAACCGAAACTCTTCCGCCAGGCCTTCAGCGGTTCGACGAGTTCGGTTGCGCCGAGCACGAATCCGGCGGTGACATCGGAATGCCCACCGAGGTACTTCGTCGCCGAATACGAGACCAGGTCGGCACCCAGCTCCAGCGGGCGCTGATTGACCGGCGAGGCGAAGGTGTTGTCGACCGCGACCTTCGCGCCGTAGCGGTGGGCCAGGCCCGAGATCGCGGCGACGTCGTAGATGCCCAGCGCCGGGTTGGTCGGAGTCTCGAAGAACACCAGTTTCGCTCCGGCGCTCAGCACGTCCTCGAGCCGGTCGAGTTCGTCGCCCAGCAGGAACGTGGTGGTGATACCGAGCTGCGCGAGCTGATTGCCGAGCAGTTCCATCGTGCCGCCGTAGGCGTCGCCCACGCACACGATCCCGTCGCGGCCGTAGTGCGCGAACAGCGCGGTCTCGGCCGCCATGCCCGAGCAGAACGCCAACGCGATCTCGGCGCCCTCGATCGAGGCCATCGTCTCCTCGAGGGCGAAGATCGTCGGGTTCAGGCCGTAGCGGGTGTAGAGCGGGCCGCGGACGCGTCCGTCGGCGACGTCGAGCAACGCCGCGGTGTTCTCGAACGCGAAGGTCGTGGTGTTGTAGACCGGCATGTGCGGCGCACCGTGGGCGTCGGTGACGGTGGTGCCGTGAATGGCCCTGGTAGACCGACCCGCTGATGCATCCTTCACGCCTTCGCTCCGTTCGATGGGACTTCTCGGACGTAACCGAGTATCGCGGATGCACGGTTCGGCCCGTCGAGCCGCCTTCCCGGGGGACTTCCGTCGACAACGAGAGGACCTCTGCCGACAACGATGGGGCCGTGCCGACCATGGGCGCGGCGTAACGTCTCCGCTGTCTGTGTCACCGAGACGACGGGACTGGGCGATGACTGCGAGCGATCCTGCACCGAACCCGCTCGGAACCGGCGGCGAACCGGACGACCGGCCGGAACCGTTGCCGCTGCGCACGGCGCTGCCGCGTCTCGGGCGCTGCGCCGGACGCACCGCGTCGCTTCTGGCCCACCGGCGTCTGCATCTCCCGACCGGCAACAAGGGCCGGACGATGACCTTCGCCGACGGAACGTCCGCGGTGATCTACCGGGAAACCGTGGCGGATCGCGACGAGCCGGCAGAACCGGTGATCCTGGTGGTCACATTCCGGCTACGGGGTGTGCGCGGCCGTGGACACGCGCTGTTCCGAGCGGAAAGCCTGCTCAACACACCCCTGTTCGCAGGCTTTCCCGGGTTCGTGTCGAAGCTGTGGCTCACCGCGGACGAGGCCGGCCGGTACCGGGGCTTCTACCAGTGGGACGGTGCCGACAGCGCGCGCGACTACGTCCGCGCCCTGTGGTGGCCGCTCGCGCTGGTCAGCGACCGAGCCTCGATCCGCTACCGCGTGCTGCCGGGTCTGTACTGCGACGACGTTCTCCCCGCCGCCGGGCGGGACCGCACAAGCGCCACCGACGCCGGCGAGTGGTGGCGGCCGAGCAGGATTTCGTGAGGTCGCCGGAGGGACCTGCCACGGGAGGGTGACACATGAAGGTGCTGGTCGGATACGCGACCGCGAAAGGATCCACACGGGGAATCGCGGAACGCATCGCCGCGGCATTCGAGCGGGCCGGTCATACCGCAGACGCGAAGGAGCTGTCGGGCATCGACTCGGTCGACGGGTACGACGTCCTCGTCGTCGGCAGCGCGATCCACAACGGACAGTGGCTTCCCGAGGCAGCGGCCGCGCTCGACCGGCTCGGCCCGGACCTGACGGGTCGTGCGGTGTGGGCATTTTCGGTGTCGTCGGTGGGCGCGACGAGCAGCCTCCTGGCGTCCGGGGTCGCGCGATACCTGCGGCGGGTGACACCCGAACCGAAGGCAGTGGAGACGCTGCAGTCGACGGCGGACGTGCGCGGGCACCACTTCTTCGCCGGCTCCATCGCGCCCGGCGACTGGCCGGGCCTCGGCCGGATCCTGTTCCGGCTGATGGGCGGGCGCTACGGCGACGCCCGGGACTGGGCCGACGTCGACGGGTGGGTCGCCACCGTCCGGGCCGGGACCGACGATGACGTCCGGTAGTGCACCGACGGAAACCTCGGGGACGGGCCGACTCGAGGGGCGCGGGCTGACGGTGCGGCGATGGATCGTGCTGTGCGCGTGCGCGGAAACGATCGGGATGACGGCGTCGTCGCTCGCCGCGAAGATCGCACAACGAGTCCTCGGCGACGATCCCCACGGCGCGGTGTTCGCGGCGGCACTGGCCGTGGTGGTCGCGGGCGGACTCGTCGAGGGTGGGGCGCTGGGCGCTCTGCAGGCGCGGGGTCTGCGGCGGCGCCTGCCGCGGCTGAACGCGTGGGCGTGGTTCGCGGTGACGACCGCCGTGGCCGGTGTCGGCTGGGCGGTGGCGTCCGCGCCGGGAGTGCTCTCGACGGACGAGGGAGGCCCGGAACCGCCGCTGCTCCTCGTGCTGGCCGGTGCTCTCGCGCTCGGGGCGGTCATGGGTGCGGTGCTCGGCGGGGCGCAGGCGGCGGTGCTGCGCCGCGTCGTCGATCGGCCTCCGCGGTGGATCCTGGCCAACACGCTGGCGTGGCCGCCCACCATGGCGGTGATCTTCCTGGGAGCGACGACGCCCACGAGCACGTGGTCGGTACCGGCGGTCGGGGCGTCGGGCGCGGTGACCGGCCTCGTCGCAGGAACCGTGCTGGGCGTCGTGACCGGAAGGTATCTGCCCGGCGCGTCGTCGGCGCCGTCGTCCGAACGAATGTACCGCTCGTCTCCTTG
>NZ_JBMBTE010000020.1:0-60175 GCF_048897285.1 Rhodococcus sp. O3 | reverse complement strand
ACGATCGCCGTGGCGGCGATCGCGGCGGCCGTCGCGACACCTCGCCGCCCCGACACCGTGGAGTCGTGACCGTCCCGTCCCGCGGAATGTCCCGAGTTCGCGTGCTGTTGCTCGAATCGGGGTCGCGCGCTCTTGCGGCTTCCGGAAAGGAATCAACGTCATGTCGGCGACCACCACGCTGCCCGTGATCGACCTCGCGGATCTCGACCGCGGAGCCGAGGCCCGCGCGGATCTGCTCACCCGGCTCCGCACGGTGACCCACGAGATCGGGTTCTTCCACCTGGCCGGCCACGGTATCGATCCGGCGCTCGCCGCAGACCTCATCGCCGCGGCCCGCGCGTTCTTCGCGTTGCCCGACGCCGCGAAACTCGAGATCGAGAACTCGAATTCGCCGCAGTTCCGCGGCTACACCCGCATCGGCGGGGAACGCACCCAGGGCTACGTCGACTGGCGCGAGCAGATCGACATCGGGCCCGAACGCGCGGCCGTCACCGAGATCGATCCCGCGAAGCCGTGGGAGGTGCTGCACGGTCCGAACCTGTGGCCGGCACAGCTCCCCGAGCTGCGGGAGCTCGCGCTGCGGTGGGTCGAACAGGCGCAGGCCGTCGGGATCGTCCTGCTGCGCGCCTGGGCGGAATCCCTCGGCGCCCCCGCCGACTTCTTCGCCGACGCCTTCGCCGATCCCGATCCGCTGCTCAAGATCGTCCGGTATCCCGGTCACGACCGGTCGGTCACCGGGCAGGGCGTCGGCAGCCACAAGGACGTCGGGGTCCTCACCCTGCTGTATCCGGAACCGGGCAGCACCGGATTCCAGGTCGACCGCGACGGCACCTGGATCGACGTGGCTCCGCAGCCGGGTTGCTTCATCGTCAACATCGGGGAACTGCTCGAACTGGCCACCGGCGGTTACCTCGAGGCCACCGCCCACCGGGTGTTGCCGCCGGAACCCGGCACCGACCGGATCTCGCTGCCGTTCTTCCTCAACCCCGGGCTCGACAAGGAACTGCCGACCGTCCCGCTGCCGCCCGAACTCGCCGCGAACGCCCGCGGCGTCGGCACCGACGAACACGGCGGAACCCTGCATTCGGTGTACGGCCTCAACGCGCTCAAGTCCCGGCTGCGCGCCCATCCGAATGTGACCGAGCGGTATCACGCGGACCTGCTGAACTCGCCCGCTCTGCGTGGGTGACGCCGGCGCTGCCTCCCGCACGGCGGGGACGTCCTCGCTCCGCGCCGCGGATGTCGGTGCGCGGGTCCACACTGTGACCCATGGCATACGACGAGGAGTTGGCGGACAGGATCCGGGACCTCATCGAACCGGGACCGGCCGTGACCGAACGCAGAATGTTCGGCGGGCTGTCCTTCATGGTGGACGGCAACATGGCCCTCGCGGTCAGCGGTGAAGGCGGGCTGCTCGTGCGGGTCGGATCCGACCTGCACGACCGACTCGTCGACCACGACTCCGCCCACCCGGCGATGATGGGGGAGCGCGAGATGACCGGCTGGGTCCGCGTGACTGCATCCTCCGTCGAGGACGATGCCGACCTGCGCGCGTGGGTCACCCGAGGGGTCGAGTTCGCGCGTTCGCTGCCCCAGAAGAGTTGACCTACCGCTGCCCCTCGTGCGCGGTTTCCGTAGCGGTGGCTACCGAAACCGCGCACGAGGGACGGTGGTCACTTCGGTTCGTCGGGGTGCTTCCGCAGGTGGAGCACGCTCGTGATCAACCCGCCCCACAGGGTGGCCAGGGCGAGGATCATCATCACGATCGCCGAGGTGTTCACAGGTTTCCTCCCGGCTCGGTTCCCTCGCGGGAATCGGTCTTGTCGATCGACACGGTTACGGAGTCGGGCCGATTCTCGTCCTCCTCGTAACCGAGGTCGACGTCACGACGCCAGGGCACGAACGACATCACGATCGCCAGCACGAGGACCGCGGCCTGCACCCCCCAGCCGAACGTCGTCACGAGACTGTCCGGCAACCCGCCGTATCCCTCCCGGATACGGTCGCGAATCTCGCTGAAGAGCATGTAACCGAGCACGATCGGGGTGATCACCCCGACGAAGACCTGCCAAACCGTCCCGACGTGGAACGACGACACCGAGTTCAGATGGTCGCGCAGCTCGGGCAGGCGACGCAGCACCCACGCGATGACGACGACCGCCACGAACGCCACCCCGACGATGCCGAACTGATTCGCGAACCTGTCGACGACGTCGAGCGTGTTCAACCCGGTGGTCGTCGGGAACAGGAGCAGCGACACGATCGCCGAGAAACCGCCGATGATCAGGACCGCCGGTACCCTCCCGAGGCCGGTCTTGTCCTCGAATGCCGACAGCGTCACCTGGATGATGCTGATCATCGAGGTGAATCCGGCGAACACGAGGGACGCGAAGAACAGCACGCCGAACAGCGGTCCGCCCGGCATCTGCGACACGATCGCCGGGAACGCGATGAACGCGAGACCGATACCTCCCGACACGACCTCGCTCACCTGCACGCCCTGTGCCTGCGCCATGAAGCCGAGGGCCGAGAACACGCCGATACCGGCGAGCACCTCGAAGCTCGAATTGGAGAAACCCACGACGAGACCCGAGCCGGTCAGATTGGTGTGCTTCTTCAGGTACGACGAGTAGGTGAGCATGATGCCGAAAGCCACCGACAGGGAGAAGAAGATCTGCGCGTAGGCCGCGATCCAGACGCCCGTGTCGGTCAGCGCGTCCCAGTTCGGGGTGAAGAAGGCGTTCAGCCCCTCGACCGCACCGTCGAGGAACAGGGCCCGGATCACGAGGGTGCCGAACAGGACGACCAGCAGCGGCACGAAGATGCGGTTGGCGTTTCCGATGCCGCGCTGCACCCCGAGGGCGAGCACCCCGAGCACGGCCACCCACACCAGCAGCAGGGGCCACGAGACACCCGGCACGAAATCGAGGCCGAACGTGGCGTCGGAGTTCATGTGCAGGAAGTCGTTCAGGAAGAAGCTCTCGGGATCGTCACCCCATGCCTCGGAGAGCGAAAAGAAGGTGTAGCACGCCGCCCAGGCCACGATCACCGCGTAGTAGACGCCGATGACGAAACACACGAACACCTGCCACCAGCCGATGAACTCGCTGCCGCGGGCCAGGCGACGGAACGCCAGCGGCGGGGAACCCCGGAACTTGTGGCCCATCGCGTAGTCGACGAACAGCAGGGGGATACCCGCGGTGAGCAGCGCCACCAGATACGGGATCAGGAACGCGCCGCCACCGTTCTCGTAGGCGACATAGGGGAACCGCCAGATGTTTCCCAGGCCGACGGCCGAGCCGATCGCCGCCATGATGAACACCGACCGCCCCGACCACACCTCACGCTTCTGCGTCACCACGGGTTCCGCTCCTTTACTCGTTTCACGTGTGTCGACGCTATCGTCCGCCATGCGCGAACAGGTCGATTTCCGGGGGCGGCGCGGCGTCCGGTCCGGTCGATCATCGACGACGAACTCCCTCGCAGCGGTTTCCCCGACATCGCTGCCCGGTGCCGGTCGGTCGCCTACCCTGAATCCGTTGCGTTGCTGGTCACCCACGGTCGCGGAAATCAGGTGACGCCATGGTCGAAGCCGCAGGGTCGCCGAGCCCGCCGGACGACGCTTCCGGTCGACCCGAACCGCTGTCGCGACGGGACCGGCGGCGGATCGTCTTCTACGCCCTGGCTCGTCCGTCACTGACCACGGTGGGGCTGCTGGTCGTCTACTTCGTCGTGCCCCTCGACCACGTCGGCGACCTGTCCGCCGCGGTGGCGATTGCCGCAGGGCTTCTCGTGGTCGTCGCCCTGGGCTGGTGGCAGCTCCACCGGATCATGGCCTCCGAATATCCCGGGGCGCAGGCGATCGAGGCGCTCACGACCGTGGTCGCGTTCTACCTCATGCTGTTCGCGACGGTGTACTTCCGGATGTCGGTGGTGAGCGCCGGCAGCTTCGACGAGCCACTGACCCGGATCGACGCCCTCTACTTCTGCCTGACCGTGTTCGCGACCGTCGGATTCGGTGACATCGCCGCCGTGAGCCAACCGGCACGGGTCGTGGTTTCGGTGCAGATGATCGCCAACCTGATCCTCATCGCCGCCGGTATCCGCGTGTTGTCCGCGGCCGTGCAGTGGCGGCGGCGGCAGCGCGGCATCGGCTGATCCGGACTCCTTCCCGAAGAATTCCCCATTTCCGCATGTCCGCCCGCCGACGCGGGTGATCCTTGTCCGGAACCCGGCGATCGTCGATGAAACGGGGGTCCGGAAATGGTGGAGTGGTCAACGGTCGTCGTCGACAGCGCCTTGTGGACGGTGAAGGCCTTCGTCATCACGCTCGTCGTGTCCGTTGCCGTGATCGCAGCGTTGGTGCGCTTCACTCGCTGGGGACGCCAATGGTGGCGCATCGCCGCGTCGTACTTCGATCCCCGCACCGGAATGACCGGTCTCGGACTGGCCGCGCTGGTGCTGTTGCTGACGGTCTTCGCGGTGCGGATGAACGTGTTGTTCTCGTACTGGTACAACGACTTCTACACCGCGATCCAGAATCTCGACGAACCGGCGTTCTGGCGATTCATGCGGATCTTCGCGGTCCTCGCCACGGTGCACGTGCTGCGCGCCCTCGTCGTCTATCTCGTCGGCCAGACCCTCGACATCAGCTGGCGCACCCACCTGAACGAACGGCTCGTGGATCGGTGGCTCGATTCCGGGGCCTACTATCGGGAGCGCTTCGTCTACGACCCGGTCGACAACCCCGATCAGCGGATCCAGGTCGACATCACGGATTTCGTCACCACGACCCGTGTCCTGTCGATGGGGGCGGTCAACGCGGTGCTGTCGATCGTGAGCTTCACCGGCATCCTCTGGGACCTGTCCGGTCCGATGACGCTCTTCGGCGTCGAAATTCCGCGCCTGATGGTCTTTCTCGTGTTCATCTACGTGCTGGTCACCACCGCGGTCGCGTTCTGGATCGGCCGGCCGCTCATCCGGCTGAACTTCCTCAACGAGAAACTCGGCGCGACCTACCGCTACGCACTGGTCCGGGTGCGCGAGTACGGCGAGTCCATCGCGTTCTACCGCGGAGAGCCCGTCGAACGCGGTGGCCTGCTCACGAAATTCGCAGCGGTCATCCGGAACTGGTGGCGACTGGTGTTCCGGACCCTGAAGTTCAACGGTTTCAACCTCGCCGTCAATCAGCTCTCGGTGATCTTCCCGTTCCTCGTCCAGGGGCCTCGGCTGTTCGCCGGCCAGATCACCCTCGGCGACGTGATGCAGACGTCCAACGCCTTCGGGCAGGTACACGATTCGCTGTCGTTCTTCCGGGAGTCCTACGACGACTTCGCGGCGTTCCGGGCCACCACGATCCGTCTCACCGGCTTGCTCGACACGACCGACCGAGCCGGGAAGCTGCCCACGCTCGCCGCGACCGAGCAGGGGGAGCGTCTGGACGTGAGCGGCTTGTCCGTCACCACCCCCGCCGGGGAACCACTCGTCACGGACCTGTCGCTCAACGTCGAGCCGGGCGAGGCGCTGCTGGTGCGGGGTGCGTCGGGCAGCGGGAAGACCACCCTGCTGCGCACGGTCGCGGGGCTGTGGCCGCACGCGCACGGCGCGGTCGGTCGCCCTGCCGGTGACGCGCTGTTCCTGTCCCAGCAGCCGTACATGCCGCTCGGGACGCTGCGCGACGCACTCACCTATCCGGACCCGGCCGATACTGCCGAGACCGGCAGGGACGACGCCGCACTGCGCCGGGTTCTGGAACGAGTCCAACTCGGGAACCTCGTCGACCGGCTGGACGAGCCTGCGGACTGGACCCGCATCCTGTCGCCGGGGGAGCAGCAGCGCCTCGGATTCGCGCGGATTCTGCTCGCAGAACCGGCGATCGTGTTCCTCGACGAAGCGACCGCGGCCGTCGACGAAGGACTCGAGAACTCGCTCTATCGCACCTTGCGGGAAGCGCTTCCCGAGGCGGTGATCGTGAGTGTCGGTCACCGGAGCACGCTCGACGGATTCCACGACCGGATCCTCGAACTCCGCGGCGGCGGACGGTGGGCCGTCACCGATCGCGTGCGGTGACTATTTAGGCACAGTAACGGATTTCGGGTTGCGAATGGGTCTCTTGTCGAGGACCAAAGCCCTCGGATCGCTGTCGGAGATCACAATTCCATTGCGAGATGTATGTCACAGAGGATAAGATCGTCGTATTCGCGCAGCCTCGCCCTCAGGGTTCACCGGTTCGCGCGAGGGGGAGCGCTCGGTGTGGACGCCGACTCTGTAAGCAGCACAGAGGATTCGGCAATCTGGAACGTTCACGGTCCGAGTGCTGTGTGCGGCGCGCCGGGGGTGCCGCGGAGGGCCGGGTGGGCGGTCGCCGATGATAGTTCAGCGTCGAAAGCAGGCCTTATGACCACTGCTCGAGATCATGTGCAGCCGCTCGAGCGGCAGGACTCACGCGTCCGCTACATGGCCGGAACCGTCGGGAGTGCGGCGCTCGTCGCCGGTGTGCCGGCGGGTGTCCTCACCGAATCGCTGCTCGTCGGTCTCGTCGTCGCGATCGTCACCCTCACGTGCGTTCTCCTTGCGGAGGTCATGATCTGATCCCGGGCTGTCACAGGCGGGGCGCGGCCGGTGTCTACATGGTGTCCCTGAACCGACACCCGAGGAGCTCACCATGACCGGCGAAACCAGAATCCCCAAGGCAGAGCTGACCGGACTCTACGGCGCACTCGTGACGCGAATGACGCGGAGAATGCTCGGTGACGTGCCCGACGGCGTCGGCGTCCTGTGGAACAACCGGAAGGTGATGAACTTCAGCGTCGGCATGGGCCGCAAGGCGCAGAAATGGGATCGCTGCGACGCGAATCTGAAGTCGTTCGCGCACATGGCCGTGGCGAGCCTCGTCGGATGCGGCTTCTGTCTCGACTACGGCTACTTCGAATCCCGCAACAAGGGACTCGACGTGGCGAAGGTGCGTGAGGTGCCCCGCTGGCGCGAATCCGATGTGTTCTCACCGCTCGAGCGTGACATCATGGACTACGCCGAGGCGATGACCCGGACGCCGCCGACCGTGAGCGACGAACTGTCGGCACGGTTGCTCGACGCCCTGGGAGCCGAGGCGCTCGTCGAACTGACCATGTACATCGCGCTGGCGAATACCGCGACCAGGTCCAACGTCGCGTTCGGTATCGAATCGCAGGAGTACGCGTCGAGCTGCGGTCTCGAACCTCTCGCCACTCGGTCCGCCACCCGGTCGGGCAGCGCATGACCGACGACCCGTTCGTCACCCACCGCAGCCTGTTGTTCACGGTGGCCTACGAGATGCTCGGCTCCGCCGCCGACGCCGAGGACGTCGTCCAGGAGACCTGGATGAAGTGGGCCGGTGTCGACAGATCGGAGGTGCTGGACGCCCGGGCCTACCTGGTTCGGATCGTCACCAGACTCTCGCTCAACCATCTGCGGGCGGCGACGCGCCGTCGCGAGGAGTACATCGGCGAATGGCTTCCCGAGCCGCTCCTGACCGGTCCCGACGCCGAGGCAGACGTCGAACTTGCCGAGAGCGTCTCGATCGCGATGCTCACCGTGCTCGAGACGCTCGCCCCCGTCGAACGCGCCGTGTTCGTGCTGCGCGAGGTCTTCGACACCCCGTACGACGAAATTGCCCGGGCGGTCGACAAGAGTCCGGCGGCGGTCCGGCAGATCGCGCACCGAGCCCGGGAGCACGTCACCGCGCGGCGTCCCCGGATGCAGGTGGACCCGGACGAGCAGGCCGTGGTCGTCGAGAAATTCCTGACCGCAGTATCCACCGGCGATCTGCAGGGCCTGCTCGAGGTCCTTGCCCCGGATGTCGTTGCGATCGCCGACGGCGGCGGGATCGTCCGAGCGGCGCGGAAACCAATCGTGGGGGCGGAGGTCCTGGCGTCGCTGCTGGTGCGCTTCGCGAATATCCCTGGATTCACCGTGACCCGCGTGGACGTCAACGCGATGCCCGGCTTGCGCATCGACGCCGCCGGGGCGACCGTCGTCGGTGCTGTCGCGGTCGAGGGCGGACGAATCACCCGCATCTTCGGGATCAGCAATCCGCACAAGCTGAGCCGGATGGGTTCGGTGGTGGAACTGCGCCGTTGAGAGGCGACCTGAGTGACGGTTGGCGTACCGATATTTCGGTACGCCAACCGCCATTTCCGCCCACATCAACCCCAGCAAGTGCCGTTCAGGCGTCGTCCGGCGCGGGGTGCGCGTCGCGCCACGCCGCCCACACCTCGGGCCGCAACTTTCCTCGCTCCGGCACATCCATGCCGACGGCGCGCGCCCACGCGCGTACCTGTGCGGTGGCGGGATCTGCCGAGGTCGGAGCGGGATCGGCAACGGTCGTTTCGGGCTTGTGTGTATCCGGGACGATGCGCTCGCGCGCGACGATGTCGTCCTCTGCCCATTGGTGCGCGGCCGCGAGAAAGCGGTACGTCCATTCCTCGGCGAGCGCGCGGGTCTCGCAGAACACGATCGGCACATTCGGATAGCGGACCTGCAGCTCGGCGAGACCGTCGGCGACCAGGGCGGGCCGAACCCACCCGACCTTGAACACCGCCGAATAGCGGTCCTCGACGACCACCGCGGCACGTGATAGAGCAGCGAGTTCGGCCATCGCGAACCGAAGTTTGCCGTTGGTGAGACTCGACACCAGATCCGACAAGGATTTGCGCTCCACCGAGGCCACGAGCCGGTCGTCGGAGACGAGACCGTAGTCGCCGCACGTCAGCGGCCGGGTCACGGTCGTGACCTGCTGACCGGAGAACTTGTACGCGTAGCGCTCGTGCGAATCGACGACGATGGTCAGATCTGCGAGGCCTGCGGCGCGGGCGGTGGGGGTGCGCACCTGGGGACGAGCCTGTTTGCGGGTGCGCGGCGACTGCCAGAACACCATGTCGCGGCCCCGCGCCTTGGTGAACACGACCTGGGAGCGGTTCTCGCGGCTCCTGTCGACGACGAGATCGATTGCGGCGCCGCGTCGTACGCACGACCGCACACCCACGCGCTCGACCACATCGGGATCCTCGGGCCACTCCCCGGCAGGAACCGGATAGCAGAACAGCGCTTTGGTGCGCGGCCACGTATCGGATGTACGGAACACGAGCCCGCCCTCGAGCGGAAGACGCAGCAGAAACGGCAGGCTCGAACCCGGATCGGGATTACGCGCGATCACCAGATCCACTATCGTCGTCACCTTCCGATGGTTCGGTCACCGTGTACGACCCACCCTATGTGGAGCGGAGACGGCTCGCGGGCGAGACCACGCGATGTGGTCCCGCCCGCGAGGATCGTCCGGATCAGCGACCGGGCACGATGTCGATGTTGCCCCTGCACACCGCATTCTGCGTGTTGAGGAACCACCAACCGCCGCCGGTCTGCGTGGTGACCGTGAAGTCCACGTTCCCGACTCCCGTGAACGTCCGGTTGATCGGAATGCCGGGCTTCTGCTGCCAGGCGGTCTGCTCACTGACCGAGCGCCCGGATTCCCCGGTGGTGTTGTTGTGCCAGTCGACGATGACCTGCGTGCCGTACCAGTTGGGCCCGATGCTCGGGAACAGTCCCGGAGGCGGCGCCGGCAGTTCGTTGCCGCCGCTGAGCAGCAGTGACGGAACGAGCGCATTCCCGTTCGGCGGCAGCGACTCCCCGGAACCGGCCGTGATCGTCCAGGTGAACGGCGGAGCCCACGGCAGCGGGTTCGCGCTTCCGCATGTCATCGTCGTCGACGTCGCCGCATTGGCGACACCGCCCCCTCCGATCGTCAGTGCAGCGGCCACGCCGGCGGCAGCCAGGATCGACGCACCCGTGCGTTGGATCGTTCGTCTCCCCATATGAAGCTCTTCCTTCCGCGTCGTCGAAATCCGAATACCAACCTTCCCTTCCTAGCGGGTGCAGGTCGATTCGTCCCGGTTTCGGGTAGTCGTGTCGGAGGAAAATGCCGTTCAGTTGGGAGCGGCCGAGTTGGGTTGCAGGGACTGCACTGGTCGACTACTCGTCGGGATGTGGAACGTGGGTGTTCTTGGTCATGCTCGGTCCGAACAGCATGGACGCGCTGCTTGTCACGCCAGATACTGCTGCGGATCGAGCATCGGAATCCGGCCTGTTCGGTCGACCGCTGCCCTCAGCGCGCGGATCTCCTCGTCGTTAGGGTTGATGTGTCCCTCACATGCCAGAAGATTCTGCTCGAGGAAGCTGAGAACGACTGACGCCTCCACGTTGCCGCTCGACCAGTAGGAGGCGTCTGCCGCGAAAACCATCAGGAACAGGTCTCGCACGCGATCGGAGTCTTCGTGGATTGCGGGTTGAAAGTACGGCAACGGCAGAATCAGAGCACCCAGCCTGTCGTACAGCCGCAGCCGTGCTACCGGATCGCCGTACTCTGTCGCTGGGTGGATACGGGGGTCCTCAACCTCACCGAGGATCAGTAAGGGTTCAAGTAAACTCCACCATTGAGCCAGCGATTCGGTGATTAGGCGGCGGCCGATGCCGTCGCCACGCAATCCTGGCGCAACCGCAACGTACGAGACGAGCAGCACCCGGCACTCAGCGAACCATTCGCCAACGATTCCGCCAACGACCTCATCCGCGGGATCGAGCGCGACCAACACATGCGTATCGCTATCAGGATCAGTTGCGGCGTCAAGGAACTCCGCGCGGGTGATCAGCTCTGGGCGCGGAAACGACCAAGCGAGCACACGGTCATACAACGCTGCCAGCTGGGCGTCTTCGATTTCGCATGCGTTACATAATCGGATGTCCACAGGCCTATCTCCTTCGCCAGACGAAGAACGCCACAATCACAATGATGAGCGCCACAGCGCAGATACCAGCGAAGACCCACAACTCGCCCCACTCGTCGCTGTTCATCCCCACGACGTAGTCGCCCCCGACCCTCAGGCTGTGGATATAAGAGAACATTCCGGCCAGTGAGAACACGGCAACGAATGCCAGAATGACCTCGACCACCATCTCGAAGCGGCGCCGGCGCTTCTCCTCGAGGGTTCTCTCGTACTCCACCATGTATGCGTAGAGTTGGTCGGTCTGCTGAATCTGACCGTCGAGTTCCGCCATCAACCGGCGCATGTCCGCCTTGCTCATCAGGTTGTCGAGGAACGTTCGGTGTGCATCAGAATGCACCAGGTGGGTCGAATTGAGTAGGGTGTGTCGTGCTCGGACACGTGCGATGAACTCGCTCAGATCCAGCCGGATCTTGTCGAGCTTGGCATCGTCTCGACGGCTACTCGTGCGTGACCCCGGCTCTTTCCACGCGGTGAGTTGGTTTAGTGCTGTGTGGTGTTTTTGGTCGAGTGCTCGTTTCCACATCCGCAATAGTGCGGGCAGTGTCGCGGTGTACTCGGCCATCTCCATAAGACTCAGATATCCCCAGCTTGGTGCCTGAGGCAGGAACAGCACCGTCGTGTTCGTGGACCTGCTTGCGAAATCATGGTCGAAGCGGCTTTCTCCGAGCAAGTTCGGCACATTCTGGGGGGTGCGGTTGCAGATCCATTCCTCGAGCGTGATGGGCAGGCGCTCGATCGGCTGGAACAGCAAGGATCCGGCAAGCTTCCGGATATCGTCGCTGGTCGCTGGTTTCTCGCCGCCGTCCGCAGGTACCGATGCCGCCCGGACCTCGACAATGGCATGGTAGTCGGCGTCAATATTCATGTGGGCACGCACACGTGGTTCAGGCTGGTGGCAGTCGCCTCGGCACTCACGTTTGAGCTCAGCGCCAAGCTGCTTAGCGAGTACTTCCACTAAATCGGTCACGAAATTGGCCAATCCGGAGTAGCCGGGGTCTCCGCCACGGATCACTTCCGGACCCATCCATTGCGAACCGCGGCGCAGCGCCTGATTCAGCTCGTGAAGTGACAGCGCCGTGACAGGGGTCTGTATCCGTACGTGATGATTTCCGAATCTCGCCAACCAGATCTCGACGTCGAATTGGGGCAGCTTGACGAAGCGCCCGGGTTGTTTCGGGTCAGGTGCGGTGGTGGTGACTTCTACACCCGGCATCTTCACCACGGTGCCGTGTCGGGAATCGGGATCACTTAGCGACCAGATGTCCGTAAGTGCCATATCAACTGCATCCAGCGCTCTGACGGGATCTTTCCTCTCGTTCTCCAGTTCGTTACTGCTATGGTTTTTGCCCCACAACTTGCGAGCGAGGTCTCCAGCCTTCAAACCTTCAGCGGCCTCGGCGCAGTGTGGAGCCCCCCTTGGATCTCCGCATCCCTCGAGTGTGAAGGGGTACACATACGTCACGCGTGCTTCCAGAAATTTGAGTTCGGGTGAGTCTGGATCCTGTAGTCGCTTGTGGTAGGCATCGAGGAGGCGACGGTGTGCTCGCAACGGTGGGGCATACAGACTGTTCGTGAGGAGAGGGGCGCGTTCAGTGCTCGAGAGGCGCTGGATTGTGTGAGTCAGTGCGGCTATTGCCATCGGACACTTACTCAGCACGCAGATGAGGGAATTCGCCATCTCCGACAGGGCGCCGAAATAGCAGATGTGCACCTTTAGAACGTGTTCTACTAATGCGCTGAATGAGTTGGGATCCTCGATCGGAGTGAGACTGACGAGCTGTTCCCGCGATTGAGAGACGACTCTTCGTGCCTGCGTTGCCATTTCGGACGGGCAGGAGCACAGCAGGCCGTTTTCAACCATCATGCAAACCTTTAACGTCTGAATGTGCTGCATAAGAACATCGATCGAGTGTCGGCCCGGCATCGAGCGGGGGGTGTTCTCCCACGCGGTCTGTCCAGCGTCAATCAGATCCTCGATCGGCTCGTGGTCGATACTGAACTCCCATGATTTCAGGCACCGCATGTAGAGGTAGTACGCCTGCAGTCCAGCGTGATCCGGCCACGACGCACGGTCCCGCCATACCCGTGCGAGTTCCTGCTCCAAATTGTTCGACTCCTGCGGATGCGAGACGAATCGGTCGATGTCCTCGACCGCGATCTCGGCTTCTTTCGCATCCTTACGGACTATGTCCAGTGACCAGGACGCGAACTCGTTCCTGTATGCAGTCCAGGAGATGCACATCCGACCTCCCCAAAATTGGTCCTTTGCAAATTCATCTGTTGTCGAGTGTGCGCTGCCGATGCAGGCATGTCCCGCGTACCGCACTACTCGAATCGTGTGCCAATAGGCTGCAGAGATTCCTGCGTGGACTTGATCAATCCACTTTGGCTGCCTTACCGCGCTGAATGTTAGGCGCTGTCATTTCCCCGCTTGTGGTCCGTGTTCGCTCGAGGCACCTGTGCAATCGAAGGGCGCGCCCGCGCGAACTGCGCCACCGCGAGGCCCGCGAATACGGCTGCTCGCACCTGGCGATCGGCGACGCCCTTCGGAATCTGCCGAAGTCCGGCCGAGCCATGCTCAAACGCGTCGGCATCCGCACAAAGTCCAGCGCAGCAGCGGCCGCCGTGGAATGCCACTCCACACCCGCGTCCGGGTCCTATTGTGCGGAATGCGGCATTGGAACGCCGACGAGTACCGGCAGCGAAGCGACTGTTCGGACGGAGTTCGAGGCGACGAGGTGTACCAGGCGATCAACCTGACCGGTTGGATGAGGCGCATCGCAAGCAGTTGGAGCATCTGGCGGCGATGCGGGCCACGGGGTCGCCGTCCGCAGTGAGTGCGGTGTCATCGGCGGCATCCGCGACCTGCTCATAGATGTGTCGCGGGTTGATCCACGCGCTCTCGCCACCGAGTTCGCCGGCCAAGCAGATCAGGGCGTGAGGCATCGGCCTGTAAGAGCAGTCAATCGCCGCCCGTTGCGTGTCGCTCGATCACCGAAAGTCCGCCCGGCGCGGCGGCGATCTCAACATTGAGCACGCGCAGCGCGCATGACGACGTGGACACCGCTCCCGTGCCGGGCGAATCCTTCGCCGGACCTAGCGCTCGACGCAGCGGGAGCGAGCTCACGACAGATCGTGTGTCACTCCATATCGTCATCGTCTTTCCCCAGGCAGCTGGATGCTTCGAGCGAAACAATCAGCACCATCGCGATCGACTGCAGATTCCGCCCCCACCGCCGACGTTCGGCAGGTTCACGTTTGGTGCGTCTATATCGACGTCGATGTCAGAATCGTCAGCGGTACCCAACGTCAGGTTGTCGCCATAGTGCTCAACGCTTGTAGTCCTCGAGCTCTTGGTTTCGCTGTTCTTGCTCGGTCCGGCACATCCCGAGACCGCATCGGCGTTCTTCTTACGCCTTGATCTCCGCCGCCACCATCGCATCGACGTACGGCTCGGCCACAGCCGACACCTGCGGAAGTAGCGCGGGCAGCTGCTCATCGATCGGTGCCGCATCCCGTTGATGATCGAGCGAAGGCAAGAACACCCCATCTCCGGAGGCGATAACCAGTTCGTTGACACTCGGACCCGCTATTGCGCTTGCTGAGGGGCCAGCCGTCGCGAGGTGGACGAAGGATTTGTCGCCCATCTTGGTTGAACCCGCATCCTCGGGAGTGCGCACGAGAGTGACCTCGGATCCGATCGGAAGCGCTGCGACGAGTCGCTTTCCGTACGCATCCGACATGCCGGAGCAGGTTCCTTGGCCGGTATGTGCGAGCAGAATCTTGATGGGGTAGCGGCTGCCGACGTCGATGCTCACATGCGGTGAGTCAACCTCGGTCACAGTGCCGGCGAGGATTGGTGCGGTATCCAGATCGACCTGTGCGGTCGCCGTCTCGGCTCGACCGTCCGTCTTGTCGTCGTTGCCCATGCAGCTACCCACGACTACAAGGAAGACAAATCCGCCCGCCACCCACTGCCACTTCTTCACATTTTTCGCATACCTCGCACGTGCCACACCAGGAAGATCACTCACGTGCGCGTTGTCGTACATTCCGTGCGCATGGCTGGGAACCAAAACACGGCCCGTGCTGCGTCGAAACAGGAATCGAATCAGGAATGGAGACTGAGTGGGTGGGGGACCTGCTGCGTGCGAAGAAGATGCTCGAGCACGCTGGGCAAAGGAGTGCGGTCGGTGCTTCCCGAGCAAAGTCACCCGGCGGTCGACGGCGCTCGAGATCGAGGCCGGCTACAGGGCGCGCAGTCGCGGAGCTGCACGACCACGCTGAGTGCCGCGACGAGGCCGTAGCGCAGGCCCCGCAGTTCGCGATCCGTGCCGTCGACAGCATCCATGGCACGCTCGTCAACGACAGTCCGGCCGGTGCCGATCTGGCAGGACGCGTGAAGGACCGGGCCACCCGCACCCTGCTACTGGGCGGTGTCGCCACGGTCCTCGTCACGGTGTCACCACCGTCGCACGGCTCCTCGGTACCGGCGCGATCGATCCGACGTCGTGGGAGTCATGAAAGCTCGTCGACGGAGCCGTGCTGAGAGCGGCAATCACGGCCGGTATGTCGTTCGTGCAGCGGAGCGTCCAGTCTCCGACCGGCGAGTGATGGGATCGATCGCCGGAGCATCCCAACGCCGTCGGTAGCACGGTCGTCGCGGTGATCGGGTCGATGCGCCTGAACAGCAGGCCGAAGCGGGGCGAATGCAGTCAGATTGTCGGTGCGGCTCATCCGTGATCTGCTCGCGCACATCACGGCGTTGACGTTGTTTCTGCGGCATCATGCTCCGCATGGGGATCTGCCGGATCCGCCGCAGATCCCTGCCGAGTTGCAGGAGGAGATCTGATCGCGTCCACCGGCCGTTTGCTGCACGCTCGGTGCGGAACGGCTGCCGAAGGGGCTGAGGGAGTGAACCCCTCACAGTTCAGTGGTTGTGCCCCCGGTGAGACTCGAACTCACACTGGACGGGTTTTGAATCCGTTTCCTCTGCCAATTGGGATACGGGGGCGTCGTGCGGAGACCACTGTAAGGGATCGGGCGGAACGGTCAAACACCGGTACCCTTCTATCGATCGCCTTCAATCCCGGAGGCGGCCCGAACGACGCGAGCGATGAGGAGAAGGCCGACGATGACAGCCGCCCCGCACGAGAACTCCACCACGCCCCGCCGGGTCGTGGTCGCCGAGGACGAGGCGCTGATCAGGCTCGATCTTGTCGAGATGCTGCGCGAAGAGGGTTACGACGTCGTCGGGGAGGCCGGTGACGGGCAGCGCGCCGTCGAGCTCGCAGCCGAGCTGAAGCCGGACCTGGTCATCATGGACGTGAAGATGCCGCGCCGCGACGGAATCGACGCCGCATCCGAGATCGCCGAGCGCCGGATCGCCCCCGTGGTGATTCTCACAGCGTTCAGTCAGCGCGAGCTCGTCGAGCGTGCCCGCGACGCCGGCGCGATGGCCTATCTGGTCAAGCCGTTCTCGAAGTCGGATCTGGTTCCCGCGATCGAGGTGGCTGCCAGCCGTTTCGCCGAAATCCGCGAACTCGAGAAGGAGATCGCCGGACTGAGCGAACGATTCGAGGTCCGCAAGCTCGTCGACCGTGCCAAGGGCATGCTGATGGAGAAGCACGCGATGACCGAGCCGGAGGCGTTCCGGTGGATCCAGCGCGCGGCGATGGACCGCCGGACCACGATGAAGCAGGTCGCTCAGGTCGTCATCGACACGCTCGGGGCCGAGACCGAGGGCTGAGTCCACGCCGTCGGTCGTTACGGCCGCGTCAATTCTTCCTCCCTCTGTATAACGGTCGGATCACAACGATTTCGGCGCGGTTCGCCGCGCTCCTCCGACGGTTATGTTTCGAGCCACCATCCGGTGAATCCACCGGAATGCGTTGAGGTCGACAGAAGGAGAGTTGGATGGCAAAACGGACCCTCGTCCGTGCCGCTGCGCTCTTGGGGGCGGCGTCCCTGGCGCTCGCCGGTTGCAGTTCGGACAGCGATTCCTCCTCGGACAGTGCCGAGGGCACGTCGAACGGCACGACCACGGTAACCACCGACTGCGAGCCCGACCAGGCGACCGCCGGCGCGACACCCGTGACCACGCCGCTCCGGATCGGCACACTGCTGCCGGAGACGGGCAGCCTGTCGTTCCTCGGACCCCCGATGGTCGCGGGCACCCGGCTCGGAGTCGACGACGTCAACGCCGCCGGCGGCGTGCTCGGCCAGCCGGTCGAACTGGTCACCGGCGACTCCGGGGACACCACCACGGACACCGCGAACGCCACCGTCGACCGCGAATTGGCCGCGGGCACGCAGGTGATCGTGGGCGCGGCCTCGTCGTCGGTGTCGCTGAAGGTGCTCGACAAGATCGTCAGTGCGGGCGTCGTGATGTTCTCGCCGGCGAACACCTCCGACCAGTTCGTCTGCTATCCGGACAAGGGCATGTACTTCCGGACCGCCCCCACCGACGTGCTGCAGGCCCAGGCGCTGTCCCAGCTCATCGCCGAGGACGGCGCGCAGCGGGTGTCGGTGATCGCCCTCAACGATCCGTACGGGACGGGCCTGGCCGCGAACACCGTCGACAACCTCGTCGAGGCCGGGATCCCCGAGGATCAGATCCAGAAGATCATCTACGACCCGAACGCGCAGTCGTTCAACGCCGAGGTCGACCAGATCCGCGACTTCGCGCCGGATGCGGTGGCGCTCATCGGTTTCGAGGAGTCCGCGAAGATCATCACCCGCATGCACGAGGTGGGCATCGGCCCGTCCGACGGCATGCACGTGTACGGCGTGGACGGCAACATGGGTAACGCGCTCGGCGAGAACATCGCCCCCGGCCTGCTGGCCGGCATGCGCGGCACCACCCCGCTCACCGACGTCGGCCCGGAGTTCCAGGCCCGGCTCAAGGTGGTCGATCCCGGTCTGATCGATTACAACTACGCGGGCGAATCCTATGACGCCGTGGTGATCTCGGCGCTCGCCGCCGAACAGGCCAAGTCGACGGCCGGTGTCGACATCGCCGCGAACATCAACGACGTGACCAAGGACGGCACCAAGTGCACGAGCTACCAGCAGTGCCTGGACCTCCTGCGGAACGGAGAGAACATCGACTACGACGGCATCACCGGTGAGCTGAGCTTCGTCGACGCCGGCGAGCCGGGTATCGGGTCCTACGGCAATCTGCTGTTCGGTCCGGACAACACGCTCACCACCGAAGGGTTCATCGTGGTCGGCGAATCATAGCGACCGCACACGACCGGGGCCGGGAATCGGACGATTCCCGGCCCCGCGTCGTTGCCGACACCCCGCGGCTCAGGGCCGCTTCTTCTCCTGGCTGCCCGCCAGCGTGCCCAGGTAGAGTTCGATGACCTTCGGGTCGTGCATGAGATTGGTACCGGTGTCCGTGTAGGCATTGCGTCCCTGGTCGAGGACGTAACCGCGGTCGCAGATCTGCAGGCACCGCCGCGCATTCTGCTCGACCATGATGATCGAGACGCCGGCCGCGTTGATCTTCTTGCAGCGGATGAACACCTCGTCCTGGAACATGGGGGACAGGCCCGCCGACGGCTCGTCGAGCAGCAGCACCGACGGATCCATCATCAGTGCCCGTCCCATCGCGACCATCTGCCGCTCGCCGCCGGACAGCGCGCCGGCCTTGATCTTCCGGCGCTCGGCGAGCAGCGGGAACAGCTCGGCGACGAACGCGAATCGTTCAGTGAACTGCTTGGGCCGCAAGTAGATTCCCATCTCGAGGTTCTCCTCGATGGTGAGCGACGGGAAGACGTTGCGGGTCTGCGGCACGTACCCCAGTCCTTTGCGGACGAGTACGTGCGCGGGCGCGGCGGCGATCGACTCGCCGCGCAGCACGACGTCGCCCTGCCGGACCGGGATCAGTCCGAACAGTGCCTTGAGCAGTGTCGATTTACCGGCTCCGTTCGGGCCGATGATGCCGACGATCTCGCCCTCGCGCAGGAAGAAGTTGCAGCCCCGCAGGATGTCCACGCCCGGGAAGTATCCGGCGACGAGGTCGTCGGCCCGCAGCAGCGCGCCTTCGGCGAGCCGGGCATGTTCCTCGGGTGTCGCGGCCAGTTCGGCGGCGGTCATCCCGGCCTGGGGTGTTGTGGGGGAAGGGTTCTCGGTCACGGCCGCTTCTCCTCGGTGCCGGAGTCGGGGGCGTCGGGCATGTCGGCGAGAACCGCCGCGTCCGGTTCGGACAGGTCGCCGCCCGTCTCGAGGGTCGCGACGACGGCTTCCTCGAGTGCCTCGGCGAGCACCGCGGTCGCACCGACCGGGTTGCCCTCGTCGTCGAATTCGAGTGCCTGATCGTGGTGGCTGCCCAGGTAGGCGTCGACCACGACGCTGTTGCCCGACAACGCTTCCGGTGGCGCTTCGGCGATCACCGAACCCTGCGCCATCACCACGACCCAGTCGGAGACCTCCCGGATGACGTCCATGTCGTGTTCGACGAACACCACCGTCATCCCGTCGTCGCGGAGGGACTTGATGTGGCCGAGCAGGCTCTGGGTGAGCGCCGGGTTCACACCGGCCATCGGCTCGTCGAGCATGACCACTTCCGGGTCGGTCATCAGTGCCCGCGCCATCTCGAGCAGTTTGCGCTGACCGCCGGACAGCGACCCGGCCAGGTCGTCGGCCTTGGCGTCGAGCGAGAAGCGGGCCAGCAGTTCGTGTGCGCGTTCGGTGATCTCGCGTTCCTGCGCCTTCCAGGTCCACGGCAGCAGCGCCCCGGCGATCCGTTCGCCGCGTTGCCCGGTCGCGCCGAGGCGCACGTTGTCGAGGACGGTCATCTTCGACAGCGCCTTGGTCAGCTGGAAGGTGCGCACCATGCCGCGCCGGGCGACGCGATGCGGATTCATCCGGCCGAGGTCGACGCCGTTCATGCTCCAGGTGCCGGTGTCCGCGCGGTCGAAGCCGGTGAGCAGGTTGAACAGGGTGGTCTTGCCGGCGCCGTTGGGTCCGATCAGGCCGGTGATGCACCCGCGCTGGATCTCGAGGTGCGCGACGTCGACGGCCTTGAGTCCGCCGAACGTGCGGGAGACACCGTCCACGACCAGCACCGGATCGGGTTTGGCCACCCCGGGTTCCTGCGGTATCGAGGCGAACAGCGCGGCGCGGGTGGCCGCGTCGAGTGGCGATCGATCGGCGACGTCACGCATCGAGCTGCACCTCCCTCTTGTTTCCCAGGATGCCCTGCGGCCGGAACACCATCATCACCGCGATGAGCACGCCGAGCAGGACGAATCGCATCGCGCCGACCTGCTGCTCGGTGAGCGGCAGCAGCGGATCCGGGCCGGAGATGGCCTGCCGCAGCAGTGCGTCGGGGATGGCGAGCAGGAACCAGAACAGCATGGCGCCCAGGACCGGACCGAACACCGTGGCGGCACCGCCGAGGATCAGCGCGCCGAACGCGAAGAACGTCTGCGCCGTCGAATAGAAGTCCGGATTGATCGACTTGGTCTGCAGGGCATTGAAGACACCGCCCAAGCCGCCGATGACACCGCCGAGCACGAGGGCCTGCATCTTGTAGACGAACACGTTCTTGCCGAGCGACCGCGCCGCGTCCTCGTCTTCCCGGACCGCTTTGAGGACCCGGCCCCACGGGCTGTGCGTGAGGAGGTACACGAACCCGCACAGCAGCAGGACGAGGGTCCAGCCGATGACCATCGCCCACAGGTCGTCACCGTAGAAGCGCATCCCGAGGATGGAGTACTGGCGGCCGGAATCGAACGGGCTCGACTCGGTGAACGGCCCGGCGAATCCGTAGAGGCCGTTGGTGGAGCCGGTGACCGGATCCGATGCGGTGGACCGGAACACCAGGCGCAGGATCTCGGAGGCCGCGATCGTGACGATGGCAAGATAGTCGGCGCGCAGTCGCAGCGTCGGGACACCGAGTATCAGGGCGAGCAGCGCGGCGGCACCGAGACCGACGAGGATGCCGAGCCACAGCGGCTGGTCGTAGGTGATCGTCATGATGCCGACGCCGTAGCCGCCGAGCAGGGCGAACCCGATCTGGCCGAAGTTCAGCAGGCCGGCGTAGCCGAAGTGCAGGTTGAGTCCGATCGCGAGCAGGGCGTAGAAGATCGCGGACGGCCCGATGAGCTGGGCGAACGAAATCTGGAGTGCGGCGAGGATGTCCATGGCTCACCCGATCCTTGCTCTGCTGCCGAGAATGCCCTGCGGTCGGATCACCAGGATCACGATGAGGATCAGCAGGCCACCGATGTATTTCAGGTCCGGGCTGATCACCAGGGTCGACAGCTGGACGACGAGACCGACGATCACGCATCCGACCAGCGCACCGTAGGCCGTGCCGAGTCCGCCGAGGGTGATCCCGGCGAACATCAGCAGCAGCAGTTTGAAGCCCATCTCCCACTGCACGCGACCGCCGAGTTCGGACAGCCCGTAGAGCACACCGCCGAGCGCGGCGAGAGCGCCGCCGAGCCCCCAGACGAATCGCACGACCCGTTCGACGTCGATGCCGGAGGAGGCGGCCAGATCCCGGTTGTCCGCGACCGCGCGCATCGCCTTGCCGATCCGGGTGCGCTGCAGCAGCAGCGCGACCCCGACGAGGACCACGAGGCTGATGACGATGCACGCGAGGTTGACCGGGGTGATCGCCAGGGGACCCCATTCGAGCTGCCGTTGCCCCTGGTAGTCGGCGAACGCCTGGGTGCGATCGGAGAAGAAGATGAGGATGAGGTAGCGCAGTGCGATCGCGAGACCGATCGACACGACGAGCTGGGCGATCAGGCCGGTGTGCCGTCGGCGCAGAGGTGCCCAGATCAATCCGTTGTTGAGCAGGCCGATGACGATGCCGACGAGCACCGCCAGGATCGTCGCGGGGACGAGCTGGATGCCGAAGCTGACGTTGAACACCCACGCGGCGACGGCGCCGAGCGTCACCAATTCGCCGTGGGCGAAGTTCGTCAGCCCGGTGGTGCCGAAGATCAGGCTCAGGCCGACGCCGGCGATCGCGATGATCAGGCCGAAACGCAGACCGTCGACGACGGTGCGCAACAGCTTCTCTCCGGTGTCGACCCCGGTGCCCGACCGGGCCTCGCCGAAGGAGAAGATCACCACGTTGGACCGTCCGGCCGCCACGGCGCGTTCCACCGTGGACTGCACGCTGACCCCTTCCGGCAGCGTCTCGGTGTCCACCTCGAAGGTGTAGGTGCCCGGCGGCAGGGTCAGCTCCCAGCGGCCGCCTTCCCCGGACGTGGTCTCCGCGACCGGGTTTCCGGAGGCGTCCAGTGCCCGCACCGTGACTCCGGGGAGTCGTTCGCCGGCGTTGTTGAGGCTGCCCCCGACGGGCACGCCGGAGGCCGGTTCGTCGGCCGGTGTCGTCGGGGTGGGTTCGGGCGGTGCCGTCGGTTCCTGTGCGACCGCGCTGCCGATGCCCGGGAGAACCGCGGCCAGAGTGAGCAGGAGCAACAACAGCATCCGGGCGAGCCGTCGTTGTGACGGCGGCGAGCCTCGTCCGGGTCTGACGATTCGGGCCACTCGGGTCCTCCCGCGCGTGGGTGGTGGTCGAGCACGGCGCCGGGGGACCGGCGCCGTGGAACCGGACTCTAGCGGCTGAAATCGCCTCGCACGGGTCTCTGGGATTTCCGCGTCGTATCGGTTGGGTTTCGTCGTGCGGCAATCGAATACGGGACGCGGTCGCGTGTGTCAGGAGCGGACGAGACGGGCGATCGCGTCGGAGGCTTCCTTGATCTTGATTTCGCCCTCGTCGCCGCCCTGGCGGGCCGCGTCGAGGACGCAGTGCTTGAGGTGGTCGTCGAGCAGGCCCAGGGCGACGCCCTCGAGTGCCTTGGTCAGCGCGGAGATCTGGGTGAGGATGTCGATGCAGTACTGCTCCTCGTCCACCATCCGGTGGATGCCGCGGACCTGGCCCTCGATCCGCTTGAGTCGGGCGAGGTACCGGCTCTTGTCTCCCATGTAGCCGTGGCCGGTGTGGCAGGTCTCGGTCTGCGTGGTCGGATCGTGTGCGTCGCTCATGTCCGTCATTCTATACCCCTGGGGGGTATTTCGGGAGGTGGTGGGGAGTTTTCGACACCGATCCGGGCGCACGACGCGATCGCCGCACAGGCTGTCGGGCCCGGTCCCTAGACTGGCTCCCGTGACTCGTGCATCCACCTCGCCTGCTCCCGCCGCCACGAAGGGCGACGACCGTCCCACCCTGCTCCTGCTGGACGGCCACTCCCTGGCCTTCCGCGCCTTCTACGCGCTGCCGGCGGAGAACTTCAAGACGCAGAGCGGCCTGACCACGAACGCGGTGTACGGCTTCACGTCCATGCTCATCAACCTGCTGCGCGACGAACAGCCCACCCACGTGGCGGCCGCGTTCGACGTCAACCGGCAGACCTTCCGCGCCGAGATGTACCCCGAGTACAAGGCGCAGCGCAGTTCCGCCCCGGACGAGTTCAAGGGCCAGATCGAGATCACCAAGGATGTCCTCGACGCGCTCGGTATCTGCGTGATGGCCGAGGCCGGTTTCGAGGCCGACGACATCATCGCGACCCTGGCCACCCAGGCCACGGCCCTCGGCTACCGGGTGCTCGTGGTCACCGGCGACCGGGATTCGCTGCAGCTCGTCAACGACGACGTCACCGTGCTCTACCCGAAGCGGGGAGTGTCGGATCTGACCCGGTTCACCCCCGAGGCCGTCGAGGAGAAGTACGGGCTGACCCCGCAGCAGTACCCCGATTTCGCGGCGCTGCGCGGCGACCCGAGCGACAACCTGCCCGGCATCCCCGGCGTGGGCGAGAAGACGGCCGCCAAGTGGATCCGCGAGTTCGGTGGCCTGACGAATCTGGTGGATCGCGTCGACGAGGTGCGCGGCAAGACCGGCGACGCCCTGCGCATCAACCTGAACAACGTACTGATGAACCGGCGCCTGACCGAAATGGTCCGCGACGTGCCGCTGCCGTACACGCCGGAGCAGCTCGCGCTGTCGCCGTGGGACCGCGACCGGATCCACCGCCTGTTCGACGATCTCGAGTTCAAGGTGCTGCGCGACCGGCTGTTCGCGACCCTCGCCTCGGCCGAACCCGAGGCGGAGGAGGGATTCGAGGTGCGCGGCGGTGCGCTCGAGCCGGGTGCCCTCGCCGCCTGGCTCGCCGAACACGCGGTCGCCGGGGTGCGGCACGGGCTGTCCGTCGTCGGTCTCGGGACCCCCTACGGCGGTGACGCGACGGCTCTCGCGATCGCCGCGGCCGACGGCGAGGGTGCGTACGTCTCCACCGCGACCCTCACCCCCGAGGACGACGCCGCGCTCGCCGCCTGGCTCGCCGACCCCGGCACCCCCAAGGCGCTGCACGAGGCCAAGTCGGCGATGCACGCGCTGCGCGGACGCGGCTGGACCCTTGCCGGCGTCACCAGCGACACGGCGCTCGCGGCCTACCTCGTGCGCCCCGGCCAGCGCAGTTTCAACCTCGACGATCTGTCGCTGCGCTACCTCAAGCGGGAACTGCGCGTCGAGGAGAGCGGCGAACAGCAGCTGTCGCTGCTCGACGACGGTGACGCCGTGGAGGCCAAGGCCGCAGAGAACGCGATCCTGCGGGCCCGGGCCGTCGTCGACCTCGCCGAAGCACTCGACAGCGAACTGCAGGACATCGAGTCGACCGCGCTGCTCGCCGACATGGAACTGCCCCTGCTCGCTGTGCTCGCCGACCTCGAGGCCGCGGGCATCGCCGTGAACGCCGACCACCTGCACGATCTGCAGTCCGGGTTCGCCGCCGACGTCGCCGCCGCCGCGAACGCCGCGTACGAGGTGATCGGCAAGCAGATCAACCTCGGCTCGCCGAAGCAGCTGCAGGTGGTGCTGTTCGACGAGCTCGACATGCCGAAGACGAAGAAGACGAAGACCGGCTACACCACCGACGCCGATGCCCTGCAGAACCTGTTCGACAAGACCGGACATCCGTTCCTCGAGCACCTGCTGGCGCACCGCGAGGCCACCAGGATGAAGACCACCGTCGACGGGCTCATCAAGTCCATCGCCGACGACGGCCGCATCCACACGACGTTCAATCAGACCGTCGCGGCGACCGGCCGGTTGTCGTCGACCGATCCGAACCTGCAGAACATCCCGGTCCGCACGGACGCCGGACGGCAGATCCGTGATGGATTCGTCGTCGGTTCCGGCTACGACCTGCTGCTGACCGCGGACTACAGCCAGATCGAGATGCGGATCATGGCGCACCTGTCCGGCGACGAAGGGCTGATCGAGGCGTTCAACACCGGTGAGGACCTGCACAGCTTCGTCGGGTCCCGTGCGTTCGGGGTGCCGATCGAGGAGGTCACCCCGGAGCTGCGTCGCCGGGTCAAGGCAATGTCGTACGGCCTGGCCTACGGGCTCAGCGCGTACGGTCTCGCGCAGCAGCTCAAGATCTCGACCGACGAGGCGAAGGAGCAGATGGAGGCGTACTTCACCCGGTTCGGTGGGGTGCGTGACTACCTGCACAACGTCGTCGAGGAGGCACGGAAGGTCGGATACACCTCGACGCTGTACGGCCGCCGCCGGTACCTGCCCGATCTGACCAGCGACAACCGTCAGCGCCGCGAGGTCGCCGAACGCGCCGCGCTCAACGCCCCGATCCAAGGCACGGCCGCCGACATCATCAAGGTCGCGATGATCGACGTGCACAAGGCGCTGCACGAGGCGGGGTTGCGCTCGCGGATGCTGCTGCAGGTCCACGACGAACTCGTGCTCGAGGTGACCGCGGACGAGCGTGAGCAGGTCGAGGCGCTGGTGCGCGAGAAGATGGACTCGGCGATCACGCTGTCGGTTCCGCTCGAGGTGTCCGTCGGCTACGGCCGCAGCTGGGACGCGGCCGCGCACTAGGACGAACCAAGCGTCGAACGCCGCCGACCTACCGCCACGGTCGGCGGCGTTCCTGCTTGGTGGAAACCTGTACCGGATCTGTGACGTCGGATCACCGCTCGCGAACACCGACTCGATAGCCCCACACCGCGACACCCATTCCGGCGGCCGCCAGCAGGTCGGCTTCGGTGAGTCCGTGGTGCGCGGTCACCGAGTACAGCACCTGCCCTTCGAGGGGGCCGTTGAGCAGAATCCACAGCACCGAGGTCGCCGCCGCCGACAGACTCGACAGGCGGTGTGGACGCGCCAGACACCATATGGACGCAGCGACGAGCAAGCACAGGGCAACGAGGGCAACGAGAGGGTAGAAGGTCGCGTACTCCACCGCGAGTCCCTCCGTCCGAACCATCGGGTCCGTCCACTGTACGGCGACGAGCGCGGGGGTTCCGAAAGGTCGTCGAGCGGGTATGCGCCCGGTATGAAAACACGAACCACCGCTTTCGTATCCGGTGCGTGTCTTGCAGTGCTGCTCGCCGCCGGTTGCGGCGACGACGACGGCACCACGGTCGAATCGGCTCCCGCGACCACCGAGCGCACGGACACCACAACCCTTCCGAACCCGGCCCCGGGGATGAGTGGGGATGCCTTCGGGCTGCCCGACGATCCGGAGGCCGATGCCTTCACCTACGACGAATCGGCGGTGCCCGTCGGTTCGCGAGTCGACGTCGAAACCGAGGAGGAGGACGGACGCACCACCGTCACGCTGTCCGCCACCGGTCTGGCACCCAACCGGGATTTCGGTGTCCACGTGCACACCCGGCCGTGCGGACCGCAGCCCTCGGATTCGGGCCCGCACTACCAGAACACCCCCGATCCGGCCGCGACACCCGAGACGCCGTCGACCGATCCCGCCTACGCGAACCCGCAGAACGAGGTGTGGCTCGACATCACCACCGACGCCAACGGCGACGCGCAAGCCTCGAGCACGGTCGACTGGACGTTCCGTGACGACGGAGCCAACTCGGTCGTGATCCACGCGCAGCACACCATGACGGCACCGGGCGAAGCCGGTAACGCCGGTGATCGGCTGGCGTGCATCGACGAGGACTTCTGATCTTCGGTCGATCCGACGTCACAAGTCCTCGTCAGTCACAAGTCCTCGTCACCAGCCGGGGGGCCGGTGCCTCATGTGACGTTGACGAGCAGTTCGTACTCGTTCGCGGTTGCGTGCCGGCTCGGCCGCAGCCGCAACGACACCGGCCACGTACCGGCCTTCTTGGCGCGGAGCGTCATGATCCGCTCGGCGCCGCCGCCGGGCAGCGGGTTGTTCGAGGGCAGATACCGCAGGTTGGTCCAGACCAGACCGTCTCCGATGCGGTCGGTGAACCAGGTGGAGCCCGACGACGACCGTTCCATCAGGTGCAATTCGACGATGTCGCCCGCGGCGACGGTCACGTCGCGAGCGTCCGAGGTGACGACATGTTTCATGAAGTCATTGTAGTTGTGAACGTGACCGGCATCACGGGGTTGTGAACCGGCCCATCACACGGTGGAGGTCTCCGCCGAACGGTCCGCTCCGACTGCCGCGGTGCCGCTGCGGGGCCCCACGGTGAACGTGGCGGCCACGCACGCGAACGCGACGACGAAACACGCGATGGTGTACCAGAGGTTGCCGATCGGATCACCGTTCTCGGTGACGCCGTCGACCGCTCCGAAGAAGGCGGGCAGGGCGGTGATCCACAGCAGCGCCATCACGCCCAGGTACACGAGGCTGTAGACCTGCACGAACCGGTTGGTGTGGCGATCCACGGAGCCGTCGGCGGCGCGCAGATCCCGCCAACGCCGCGCTAGTGCGATCACCGCGACCACCGACACGACCACCAGTTCCGCCAGATACACCACGCCGCGGACGGTGTCGCTACCGATGCCCAGCACGGTGGCCGGCAGCGGCAGCACGAACGTGCCGACCGACGCGAGCAGGCCGATCACCACCGTGCGCCACGTCAGTTCCACCCCGGTGAAGTGCCGGCCGGCGTCGACGTGGCGGCCGACGAAGAACTGCACGCACAGAGCCAGCGACATCGGCCACAGGGCCGCGAACACCACGACGCTCGGAATCGGGACCGAGTCGAGGAAGGGCTGGTTGATCGGATTCTCGAGCGACCACTCCCACCACCGCAGCTGCGGGCCGAGATGATCGAAGATCTCGTAGAACGCGTGGTGCACGAAGCCGACGCACGCGGCGCCGACCAGCACCCCGTAGCGGGTGAACACGCCGAGCATCCGGACGATCTCGAAGGCGAGTGTCGCCATCAGCGGGTAGATCGCGATGATGTACAGCGGCAACCGGCCCCACATGAAGTCCACGGTGAACACGTTGTGCGCGAACATCGTGTCGACGTGTTCCTCGATGCCGAACGCGGCCGGGAAGTACAGCGGCGGTTCGATGAAGAACAGGTAGGCGGTCGCGCCGAACCACAGCACCAGGCTCGTCGGATCGCCCTGGCGGCGCAGCCGCAGGATCGCGAACACCAGGGCGAGGAGGGCACCGACGACGATCGTGACCTCGAGGACCGGAAGCGTCCAGTTCTCCAGCGCGGTGGGGCTGCGGAACTCGACGAGTCCGCCCGCCTCCTCGCACGAGAAGCCGAGCCGGACGGCGAGATCCTCGAAGGTGGGGGAGCAGAGGTCCGACATCAGTTGGCCCCCTGCGCCTTCGCGGCAGCGGTGTACCACTGGGTGACGTCGTAGCCCGCCTCGAAGCGGTCGAACCACTCGCCGGCCAACGCCGGCAGCTTCTCGTGCTCGGGATTGTGCTTGGGCATCTGGCTGCGCACCACACCCGCGAGCGCGGTGAGCTGCTCACCGAGCGGCAGGTGATCGAACGCGCGGGTCATCGGTCCGTTGTATTCGGCGGTCAGGTTCGGGAGCAGCCTGCGCAGGGCCTGCTTGCGGCGGTACCGCGCGAACATCGCCATCGCGTCGATCTGCCGCTCCTCGAGCGGAACGTGCTTGTTGAATCCCTCGCTCGCGATCCCGATGACCTTCAGCACGTGCCGGAACACCGACGGCGCCATGCGCATCCGGTACAGGTCGCTGCCGACGAGCGAGTCGAAGATGATCAGCGCGGAGCTGCGGTGTTCGACCTCCTCGACGAAGTGCCAGATGAACAGCGATGCGACCCGGTCGTCGCCGGGCGCGAACAGGGTCGCGTCGTTGTCGAGCATCAGCTTGAACACGGGCGTGAAGGTGGCTTCGAGGTCGGCGGTGTACGCCAGGCGGTAGTTCAGCGAGGTCTCGGCGGTGAGCTTGTCGAACGCGCCGATGACGTCGTCGAGGGTCTCCTGCAGGCCCGGGTACCGCTCGATCAGGGCCTTGACGTGCTGGCGGTGCGCGGTCGAGTGCTGGCCCTCCTGGCGCATGAACGCGTCCGCCTCGGAGGCGACCTCGGGATCGGTGATCAGCGGTTTCGCCTCGGTGATCATCTGCACGATCATCTTCTCGAAGCCGACCGCGAGGAACGAGACCGCGTTGGCCATGCTCGAGAACGCCGGGTTCTGCTCGTTCCACAGGAACGGCACGTCGTGGTCCTCGAACCCGAAACGCATCTTGCGGACTTGAAGGTCGGTCACTTGCGATACCTCGTCTTTCGAGAAGCGGAAGTCGTTCGGAAGTGGGGCAGCTGCGGGCTCGTGCGGACACGACGAGACGCGGTGAGCCAGATCATACACACGAGCGAGAGTTTGTATGATCACTTTCCGGTTCTCGGGTGAACCCGGATCGGGACAGGGCCGTGCTACCGTCGACACCCCGTCCGCGGGGTCCGGCGCACGCTTCCCGGAGCACGTCGATCCCCGGACTCGCTCGACCGAGGAAGCAGTCAGTGGCAGGTAGGCGTGGGTGGGGTGGAAGTCCCCCGGCTAGCGACGAGGAAGCATCCGAACGGATCGTTGTCGCCGCCGTCGACCTGATCGGACGCACCGGAGCGGCCATCAGCATCGCCGACGTCGCCGAAGCGCTCGGCGTCATCCGCCAGACGGTCTACCGCTATTTCCCCAGCGCCGACGCGCTCATGCAGGCCGCGGCGATCGCCTCGGTCGCCGGATTTCTCGACCGCCTCACCGAACAGGTCCACGGGATCGAGGATCCGGCCGAAGCGATGACCGAGGGCGTGCTCTACACCCTCGCAGAGGTCCGGCGCACACCGCACCTGGGGATCCTGCTGTCCAGTTCGTACTCGAACGCCGATCCCGACCGCCTCACCTCCGAGGAAGCGCAGCTGTTCGGGATGACGATGATCCGGCGCTTCGACGTCGATTGGGAGAGTTACGGATACGACGAGGAGTCGCTGCACGAACTCGTCGAGTACCTGCTGCGCACGATGCAGTCGTTCTTCGTCTCACCCGGGCACCCGCCGCGCAGCGACGACGAGATGCGGCGCTACCTGCGCCGCTGGGTGGGATCCGCGATCCTGGCCCAGCCGCGCGATTCGGTGTCCCGGCCTACGGCGTGACGACGTCGAAGTCGGGGTCGGGCCGGTCGGTCAGCGCGAGGATCCGGGTCCAGACGCCGGGATCACCGCGGGTCTCGAGCCCGTCCAGGGAGCCGGTGGCGAGCAGCCGCAGGAGATCGGGCTTGGTCAGCGTGACCTCGAGATCCGCGTCGAGGGTCCTGCCGGTGGGGTGATGGATGAGCGCACCGTTGCTCAGCTCCATCCGATAGCGCTCGCCGGTGTCGCTGAAAATCCAGTTGGCGGTGAGCTTCTCGTCCCACGCCTTTGGGCCCACGATCCTCAGCGAGACGGTGTCGAAGAGCTGGGTGATGCTCATCGCCGGCGCGAGTCCGGCGCCCTGCACGAACGGGGTGTGGAACTTTCCGTGGCGCAACTCGTGCGCGCCGACCAGGAAACAGTTGCGCCAGGTCGCGTTCTCGGATCCGTAGCCGAGCCGTTCGAGGACGTCCGCCAGCAGCTCTCGGGCCTCGGTGTTCGTGGGATCCGCGAACACCGCATGGCTGCCGAGTTCGGCCGCGAACCGGAGATCGCCCTCGTCGGCGTACTCGCGGACCTTCGCCAGGGTGGCGTCGATGCCGCCCAGCGCGTCGACGTACCGAATCGCCTGCTCCTGCGGCGGATGCTGCCACAGGTGTGCGGGATTGCCGTCGTACCAGCCGAGATAGCGCTGGTAGATGGCCTTGACGCCGTGACTGATCGAGCCGTAGTACCCGCGGACGTGCCACGCCGCGTCCAGTTCCGGCGACACCGTCATGGTCTCGGCGATCTCGGCGCCCGTGTAACCCTGGTTGAGCAACCGCAGTGTCTGGTCGTGGAGATAGGCGTACATGTCGCGTTGTTCGGTCAGCAACGTGGTGACGGCGTCGAGGCCCCAGGTGGGCCAATGATGTGACGCGAACGCGACTTCGACCCGGTCGCCGAACAATTCGAGGGCCTCGGCGATGTACCGCGACCAGTTCCGGGCGTCACGGACCTGTGCGCCGCGCAGCGTGAGCAGGTTGTGCAGGTTGTGGGTGACGTTCTCGGCCAGGCACAGCGCGCGGTGGTCCGGGAACAGGAAGTTCATCTCGGCCGGCGCCTCGGTGCCGGGGGTCATCTGGAATTCGATGCGCACGCCGTCGATCACCTCGGTCTGGCCGGTGTCGGTGATGTCGAGCGTCGGCGCGATCAGCCCGACCGTTCCCGTCGAGGCGGCGGCGCCGAGTCCCATCCCTACGCGTCCGGCCGGGCTCTTCGGCAGATCGGCACCCGAGTAGTAGGCGCCGCGACGGAGCATGGCGGTGCCGGCGTAGACGTTCTCGGACACCGCGTGCTCCATGAAGTGGGCCGGGGCCACGATCGGCACGGTGGTGTCGCGGTCGACGACACCGAGAACCCCGCCGTAGTGGTCGATGTGCGGGTGCGTGTAGATCACCGCGGTCACCGACCGGTCCCCGCGATGCTCCCGGTACAGGGCCAGGGCAGCGGCGGCGGTTTCGGCGCTGATCAGCGGATCGACGACGATCACACCGTGGTCGGACTCGACGAGGGTCATGTTCGACAGGTCCAGGCCGCGGGCCTGGTAGATGCCCTCGGTCACCTCGAACAATCCCTGCACCGACGTCAGCCGGCTCTGCCGCCACAGGCTGGGGTGCACCGTGTCCGCGCCGTCGCCGTCGAGGAATCGGTAGGCGTCCATGTCCCACACCACCCGGCCGTCGGCGGTCGTGACGATGCACGGGTCGAGTGTGGCGATCAATCCTCTCGCCGAATTCTCGAAGTCGGTTCTGTCGTTCGGATTCGGTGCCATGGGCTCAACCTTCGACTCGAGATTGTCACTCGGTACCCGGAACGAACGGGCAGGCTGTGCAGTGTCGAGAATACGGCGCCGACTCCGTCCCAGGGGTACGAACGGCCGACAGGGCCGCGTGACCGAGGAGGAACACCATGAAGTACCTGCTGCTCAAGCACTACCGAGGCGGACCGGACCCCGTCGGCGACGCGGTGCCGATGGACCGGTGGACGCCCGACGAGGTCGACGCGCACATCCGGTACATGCGTGACTTCGCGGCGCGGCTGGAGGAATCCGGGGAGTTCGTCGACGCGCAGGCACTGGCGCCCGAGGGCGCCTTCGTGCGGTACGACGGCGAGGGACGCCCGCCCGTGACGGACGGTCCGTTCGCCGAGACGAAGGACCTGATCGCCGGCTGGATGATCATCGACGTCGACTCCCGCGAACGCGCGTACGAACTGGCCGCGGAACTGTCGGCCGCGCCCGGCCGCGGCGGCGAACCGCTCCACGAATGGCTCGAGGTGCGGCCGTTCCTCACCGAGCCGCCCACGGTGACCGAGTGAACGAGGCCCTGCTGCGGGAACTGGTGCCCGCGGTGATCGGCGTCCTCGTCCGGCGCGGCGCGGACTTCGCGTCGGCCGAGGACGCCGTGCAGGAAGCGCTCATCAGGGCGCTGGAAACGTGGCCCGACGATCCGCCGCGCGACCCGAAGGCCTGGCTCGTCGCCGTCGCGTGGCGCAAGTTCCTCGACGCGGCCCGCGCCGAATCGTCGCGGCGGGGCAGGGAGGTGGCCGTGGACGCCGAGCCGGTTCCCGGCCCGGTTCCCGTCACCGACGACACGCTGCGGCTGTACTTCCTGTGCGCGCACCCCACCCTGCCGCCGGCCTCGGCGGTCGCGCTGACGTTGCGGGCGGTCGGAGGCCTGACGACCCGGCAGATCGCCGCGGCCTATCTCGTTCCCGAGGCGACCATGGCGCAACGGATCAGCCGGGCCAAGCGGAAGCTCGCGGGACTACCGCTGGACCGCCCGGGCGATCTCGCGACCGTGCTGCGGGTGCTCTACCTGGTCTTCAACGAGGGCTACGGCGGCGCCGTCGACCTGGCGGCCGAGGCGATCAGGCTGACCCGCCAGCTCGTCGCTCTCACCGACGAACCCGAGGTCGCGGGACTGCTCGCGCTGATGCTGCTGCACCACGCCCGCCGCGCGTCGCGCACCGGTCCGGGAGGTCGCCTGGTGCCGCTCGCCGAACAGGATCGCTCGCGGTGGGACACCGCGGTGATCGCCGAGGGAGTGACGATCCTGCAGCGCGCGCTGGCCCGTGACCGTCTCGGCGAATACCAGGCGCAGGCCGCGATCGCCGCCCTGCACGCGGACGCCTACAGCGCCGCCGAGACGGACTGGGTGCAGATCGTCGAGTGGTACGACGAGCTGCTGCGCCTCACCGCCAGCCCCGTCGTGCGACTCAACCGGGCCGTCGCGGTGGGGGAGGCGGACGGACCGCAGGCGGGGCTGGCCGCGCTCGCCGAGGTCGATCCCGGCCTGCCGCGGTACACCGCGGCGGCCGCGTACCTGCACGAACGCGCCGGTGACCTGTCCGTCGCCGCCGCGTTGTATGCCGAGGCCGCGCGGGTCGCGCCCAGCGTGCCGGAGCGCGATCACCTCACCCGCGAGGCCGCGCGGGTGAGGCAACTGCTGCGCCCGTAGCCGGAGGCGAATGACCTGCCGACGGAAAAGACAGCCGCGCGCGTGAGGACGCGCGCGGCTGTCTTTCGTCTGGGCGAACTGCTGTCAGGCGTCGGGGGTCTGCGCCTGGATCTGCTTGCGCACCTCGTCCATGTCGAGGGCCTTGACCTGGGTCACCAGCTCCTCGAGCATGGCCGGGGGCAGGGCACCGGCCTGACTGAAGACGCGCACACCGTCGCGGAACGCCATGATCGTCGGGATCGAGCGGATGTCCCACTGCGCGGCGATCATCTGCTCGGCCTCGGTGTCGACCTTCGCGTGCACGACGTCGGGATGCTTCTCGGACGATGCCTCGAACGTCGGCGCGAACTGCCGGCACGGACCGCACCATGAGGCCCAGAAGTCGACGAGGACGACGCCGTCGCCGCTGACGATCTCGTCGAAGTTCTGCTGCGTGAGTGTCTGGGTAGCCACGGTGTTCCTTTCGATCGGATGCTCCGGCCGCTTCAACACCCGGGCACGCTCGATTCTTCCCGATGCCGTCCGGCGCCGTTCACGAGACCGGCACCGGTTCCGTCCGGAACGTGCGCCGGTAGGCCTGCGGGGTGGTGTGCCGTGCCCGCAGGAAATGCTGCCGCAGCACCGCGGCGGTGCCGAATCCGACGCGGTCGGCGATCACGTCGACCGGCAGATCGGTGTTCTCGAGCAGCTGCTGGGCGGCATGCACCCGCTGGTCGCGCAGCCACCGCGCCGGGGTGGTGCCGGTCTCGGCGGTGAACCGTCGCGCGAACGTGCGCGCCGACATGTGTGCCTTCTCCGCGAGCACCGCGACCGGCAACTCCCGGTCCAGATTCTCCGTCATCCAATCGAGAAGCGGGGCAAGGGTTTCGGACTTGCATTCGGGCAACGGCATCGCGACGTACTGGGCCTGCCCGCCGTCGCGGTGCGGCGGCACCACCATGCGCCGCGCGATCGTGTTCGCGACGTGGGCGCCCTGTTCGGTGCGGACGATGTGCAGGCACAGGTCGATTCCGGCGGCGGTACCGGCGCTGGTGAGCACCGCGCCGTCGTCGACGTAGAGCACGTCGGGATCGACCTTCGCCGCCGGATACATCTCGGCCAGCCGCGCGGCGTGCTTCCAGTGTGTGGTGCAGGGCCGCCCGTCGAGCAGACCGGCGGCGGCCAGGGTGAAGGCGCCGGTACACATGCTGGCCACGCGCGCGCCGCGCTCGACCGCGGCCCGCAGCTTCTCGAACAGCGGTTCCAGGTCCCAGGTGTCGTCGTCGGGGCCGCAGACGTAGCTCTGGTCCTGAGGCGACGCCACGCCGGTGCCGCCGGCGGGCACGATGATCAGGTCCGCGGCATCGAGGAGGTCCAGGTCGTACGGGACGTCGATGCTGTAGCCGAACCTCGTGGTGACCGGCAGCGGCGTGCCCCGGATCAGCGTGAAATCGTAGGTGGGCAGGCCGTCGTCCGACCGGTCGAATCCGAACACCTCGCACGCGACGCCGAGTTCGAACGCCTCGATACGGGGGAGCAGCGGCACCACCACGGTCTTCAACATGTCTGCCAGTGTGCCACCGGATTGGCAGAAAAACGAGGAAAACTGTCATCTCTGCCACTGTCGGTGAAAGGCGGTGCGGCGCACGCTGGATCCCATGACCGCCCTGCTCGTCTTCGCCCTCGTCCTCGTCGTCCTGACGGCGCTGTCCCTGGCCGAACTCACTCCCGATACCCACAGTGAGACGACCCAATTCGGCGACTACCGATTCTGAATCGGTGGCCCGGTCACACCACGCGCCACTCGCGCTTCGCCTGACCGTCCCACCGCCGGATCCCCGCCGACGTCCCGTCCAGGTCGTGCCTCGCCGCATGTGTCGCGACGATCGCCGCGCCGATCCGGCCGGCCGGCACCCGCCGCGCCAGCGTCACGTGCGGCGTCCACTCCCCGGGCCGGATATGCGGCGGGATCCCCGGACACTGCTCGAGCAGAGCGAACACCTCGCGGTGCAGGGTGAGCAGTTCGACCGTCGGCACCACCAGTCGCGCCAGCGTCGCGTGCCGGTCGCCGAAGACCACGATCCCGCCGAGCCGCAACTCGATCGGCGACCCGTCGATCCGCTCCCGCATCTGCTCCTCGATCCCGGGCGGGATCGACGCCGCAACGGCGAGCGTGATGTGCGGCCGGTTGGTCTCGGTGCGCACGCGCGCGGCACTGCTGATCCCGGCGCCGAGCAGCCGATCCCATTCGGCCCGCACCGCATCGTCGAGCCGATCGTCGAGCAGCAGTTCCACGGACTGCACCATGGTGCGCAATCATTACGCGGTGACCGACTCCACCGCAACGACCGCCCCGTCCACCTCCTCCGGCCACCGCATCGGCCTGCTCGTCGGTGACGGGATCGGCCACGAGATCGTGCCCGCCACCCGGCGCGTCGTCGACGCCGCGGTCGCCGCGGCCGGTGGACCGGCGATCGACTGGGTGCCGCTGCCGCTCGGCGCGGACGCGATCGCCACCCACGGCACCCCCATCCCGCAGTCCACGCTCGACGCCCTCGCCGACCTCGACGCGTGGATCCTCGGCCCGCACGACAACGCGTCCTATCCCGAACCGTTCCGCAGCGAACTCACCCCCGGCGGCCGCATCCGCAAACAGTTCGACCTGTACGCGAACATCCGGCCCGCGAAGGCCCTGCCCGGCGTGCGTGCGGTCGTGCCGAAGATGGACCTGGTCATCGTGCGCGAGAACACCGAGGGCCTGTACGCCGACCGGAACATGGCCCTCGGTTCGGGCGAGTTCATGCCCACCCCCGACGTCGCGCTGGCCGTCGGGGTGTTCACCCGCGCCGCGTGCGAACGGATCGCGCACATCGCGTTCGGACTCGCCGCTCGCCGACGCCGGCGCGTGACGATCGTGCACAAGGCGAACGTGCTCTCCATGACCACCGGCCTGTTCCGCGACGTGTGCCGCGAGGTCGGCGCCCACTATCCCGGCATCGCGGTCGACGACGAACACGTCGACGCCATGGCCGCGCACCTGGTGCGGCACGGCAGCGACTACGACGTCGTCGTCACCGAGAACATGTTCGGTGACATCCTCTCGGACCTCGCCGGGGAACTTGCCGGCTCGCTCGGCACCGCCGGGTCGATCAACGCCTCCGCGACGAAGGCGATGGCGCAGGCCGCGCACGGCGCCGCGCCCGACATCGCGGGCCGCAACCGCGCCAACCCGACGGCACTGTTCCTGTCGGCGGCGATGCTGCTCGACCGTATCGCCGTCACCGCCGACCGCCCGTATCTGCAGCGCGCGGCGCACCGCATCGAGCACGCCGTCGAGGCGACCATCGCCTCGGGTGTCGCGACCGCCGATCTGGGCGGGCAGGCCTCGACCGCGGAGTTCACCGAGATCGTGCTCGCCCGCACCCGCCTGCGGTGAGGGTCACACGGGCGGCGAGGTGCATGTCGGGGCGCGCATTCCGGGACACCGGGGCACCGTCCGGTTACTGTTCGATTGTGGACGAACCCGCCGGATCGGAACCTGCCGCCCGCCGACGTCGGCGACGTGCCCCGGCATGGATTCTCGCGCTCGCGCTGGTGCTTGCGGTCGCAACCGGATGCGTGAGCAACACCGAATCGACGGTGCCGCCCGGTGACCCGATCCGGGCCGAGAAGGTCGACGAGATCGCGGCCCAGCTACCCGAGTCCATCGCGGCCGCCGGTCAGATCAAGGTCGGATCGAACCCGCCGTACGCTCCCAACGAGTTCAAGGACGACGAGGGCAATATCGTCGGGTACGCGGTGGAACTGCTCAACGCGATCGGCGACGTCCTCGGCGTCACGATGAACATCAACGAAGCGGATTTCGACCGGATCATCCCGGCCGTGCAGTCCGGCACCTTCGACATGGGGTCGTCGTCGTTCACCGACACCAAGGAACGCGAGAAGTCCGTCGACTTCGTCACCTATTTCAGCGCCGGCGTGCAGTGGGCGCAGCGCGTCGGCGACGACGTGGACCCGAACAACGCGTGCGGCCTACGCGTCGCGGTGCAGACCACCACCACCGAGGACATCGACGAGATTCCGGCCAAGAGCGAGGCGTGCGTCGCCGCGGGCAAACCCCCCATCGACAAGGTCAAGTACGACAGCCAGGACGAGGCCACCAACGCGCTGATCCTCGGCCGCGTCGACGCACTGTCCGCGGACTCGCCGATCACCGCGTACGCGATCGAACGCAGCGAGGGCCGGCTGGAGACGGCCGGGGAGGTGTTCGACTCCGCTCCGTACGGTTTCGTCGTCGCGAAGGACTCTCCGCTGGGGCCGGTCCTGCAGCAGGCCGTGCAGGAGCTGATCGACTCCGGTGTGTACGCGCAGATCGCGGAGCGGTGGGGCATGGAAGACGGAATGATCGACACCGCGCAGATCAACGCTGCGCCGAGCTGACGGAAGGGGTCCGATGAGCGAGCAGTCGAGCTCCGTGAGCGGCCCGGAGGCCGGGACCGAACCGGCGCCCATCGAGGCGGTGCCGCTGCGCCGGCCCGGACGGTGGATCGCAGGTGTCGTCGTCGCCGTACTCGTGGCGCTGTTCCTGTGGGGCGCGGCGACCAACGAGGCGTACCGCTGGGACATCTACGCGCAGTACCTGTTCGATCGGCGGATCACCGCGGCGGCGTGGAAGACGATTCAGCTCACCGTGCTCGCGATGATCCTCGCGGTTCTGCTCGGGATCGTGCTCGCCGTCATGCGGCTGTCGCCGAATCCGGTGCTGCGGACCGTCTCCTGGGTGTACCTGTGGATCTTCCGCGGCACCCCGGTGTACGTGCAGTTGGTGTTCTGGGGCCTGTTCCCGGCCATCTACAAGCAGCTCGACCTGGGCATCCCGTTCGTGCACCAGTTCGTGCACATCGACCTGCAGGGCATCAACGCCGCGTTCCTGTTCGCGGTCATCGGCCTCGGCCTGAACGAGGCCGCCTACATGGCCGAGATCATCCGTGCCGGAATCGGTTCCGTCCCGGAAGGCCAGACCGAGGCGTCCACGGCCCTGGGCATGTCGTGGGCGCAGACCATGCGCCGCACGATCCTGCCGCAGGCGATGCGGGTGATCATTCCGCCCACCGGCAACGAGCTCATCAGCATGCTCAAGACCACCTCGCTGGTCGCGGCGGTGCCGTACACGCTCGAGCTCTACGGCCGGGCACGCGACATCTCGGGCGCCAACTTCCAGCCGATCCCGCTGCTGCTGGTCGCCGCCACCTGGTACCTCGCCATCACCAGCGTCCTCATGGTCGGCCAGTACTTCCTCGAGCGGCACTACTCGAAGGGCCTGAGCCGACGACTCACCGCCCGCCAGCTGCAGGCCCTCGCCGACGCGCAGGGCAAACCGTTGCCGCCCGGTCGCGGGGGCGGCGTCGCACCCGGAGGTGACGCACAGTGACGCCCATGGTCCAGGCCGATCGGGTCTGCAAGAACTTCGGCGCGGTCCAGGTGCTCAAGGGCATCTCGCTTCAGGTCGAGCGGGGGAACGTGGCGTGTCTGATCGGCCCGTCGGGTTCCGGGAAATCAACGTTCCTGCGGTGCATCAACCACCTCGAGCGGGTCGACGCCGGACGCCTGTACGTCGACGGCACCCTGGTCGGCTACGCCGAGCGCGGCGGCAAACTGCACGAGCTGCACCCGCGGGAGGCGGCCAAGCAGCGCCGCGACATCGGCATGGTGTTCCAGCACTTCAACCTGTTCCCGCACCGGACCGCGCTGGCCAACGTGGTCGAGGCACCGGTCCTGGTGAAGAAGAAGCGCCGCAGCGAGGCCACCGAACGAGCCCGCGAACTGCTCGATCGGGTGGGCCTGGCCGACAAGGCCAACGCGTATCCGGCACAGTTGTCCGGCGGTCAGCAGCAGCGGGTCGCGATCGCGCGGGCGCTGGCGATGGACCCGAAACTGATGCTGTTCGACGAACCGACCTCCGCGCTGGACCCCGAACTGGTGGGGGAGGTGCTGTCGGTGATGAAGGACCTCGCCGCCGGAGGCATGACCATGATCGTGGTCACCCACGAGATGGGATTCGCACGGGAGGTCGCCGATCAACTCGTGTTCATGGACCGCGGTGTCGTCGTCGAGGCCGGGGATCCGCGCGCACTGCTGAGCAACCCGCAGCACGAGCGCACCAAGACGTTCCTGTCGAACCTGTTGTGATCGGTGTGCCTTTCCGGCGGTCGGGACCGCCGGAAAGGCACACCGATCAACCGAACGCGGCCTTGATGTCGGTCTTGAGGACCTTGCCGACCTTCGAGCGCGGCAGATCCGGCCATACCTCGATCTGCTTGGGGGCCTTCACCGATCCGATGCGCTCCTTGACGAATGTGGCGAGCTCGGCCGGATCGATGCTGCGGTCGGGCTGGGGTTGCACGACCGCGACGACGCGTTCGCCCCACTTCTCGTCCGGCAGACCGATGACCGCGCAGTCCTGGACCGCATCGTGCGCGAGGATCGCCTGCTCGACCTCCGTCGAGTACACGTTGAATCCGCCGGTGATGATCATGTCCTTCGCGCGGTCCACGATGAACAGCAGCCCCGAGTCGTCGAGATAGCCGATGTCGCCGGTGTGGTGCCACCCGAACCGGCTCGCGTCCGCGGTAGCCTCGGGATTCTTGTAGTAGCCGGACATCACGAGCGACGAGCGGATGACGATCTCGCCGCGCTCCCCGGTCGGGAGAAGCGTCCCGTCCTCGCCCATCACCGCGACCGTCACGAGCGGAGTCGGCCGGCCCGCGGAGCGGAGGACCTCGGTGGCGATCGATCCGTCGGCGCGGCGGTGTTCCTCCGGCGGCAGCACCGAGATCATCATCGGCGCCTCGGTCTGGCCGAACAACTGTGCCATCGGCCCGATCCGGTCCAGGGCCTCGGCGAGCCGGGTCGGGCTCATCGGCGCCGCGCCGTACCAGAAGCACATCAGGCTCGACAGGTCCGTGTCGTCCAGGTCCGGATGCGCGAGAACCATGTAGATCAGCGTGGGCGGCAGGAACGTGTGCGTGACCCGGTGCTCGGGAATCAGCCGCAGGAACTGCCCGACGTCCGGGGTGCGCATGATGACGATCTCCCCGCCGGACGCGAGCACCGGGAAACACAGCACGCCGGCGGCATGGGTGAGCGGCGCCAGCGCGAGATAGACCGGACGGTCACCACGGGTCGGGAACGGATAGCTCATCAGGGTCAGCGCCGTCATCGTCTCGAGGTTCGTGCCGGTCAGCTGCACACCCTTGGGCCGGCCCGTGGTGCCGCCGGTGCCGACGATCATCGCGAGATCGTCGGGTGCGGTGACCACCGGTATGGGACCGCCGAGGGGGGTCGTGCGGAATTCGTCCCAGCTCAGCACGTCGGGACCGGAGTCGCCGTCGAGTTGCACCCAGGTGTGGATCGAAGGCAGGTCCGGGCGGATCCGCTCCACCAGATCCCGATAGGCCGACGCGTACAGCAGCACCTCGCAGTCGAAGCGGTCGAGGATCTCCCGGTTCTCGGCGGCCTCGTTGCGCGGGTTGACCGGGCACCAGACCGCAGCGGCGCGGCTGATGCCGAACACGCACGCGAACGCGAGCGGATCGTTGCCGGACAGCACGGCGACCTTGCTCCCGCTGCGCACACCGTGCGTCACGAGCGCATGGGCCACGTCGTCAGACAGGGCCTGCACCTGCGCATACGTCCAGGTGTCGCCGTCCGTGGTGAAGCACGGCCGGTCCGGCCCGAGGGACGCACCCTTGTCGAGGTAGTCGACGATCCGCATCGTCAGTCCTGAACTGTCAGAACCGGTTTCGAGACCAGACCGAAACTCCGCAGGATTCCGAGCAGTTCGTGATGGCCGAATGCCTGGCACCCGCTGGCGAATCCGATCCGCTTCGGCGGCTGCTGGATCAGCCAGTGGGCCGCGAACGCCTGGAGCAGGCCGGTCTGCTGGTAGTTGCTGTTGCCGTGGATCACGCAGTGCGCGCGGCCGAGCGGGCCCGACGCGTGCACCGAGTCGAGTGATTTGTTGACGCGGGGATTCTCGCGCGGCGGCATGACGTTCATGACCTGCCGGGCGGTCGCGGTCAACGCGGCGTCCCGGTCCTCGGGCGTCATGTCCTTGGTCGCCTCGAGCGCCTGCGCGACGATCTGCGGAACCCCGTGCATCAGTGCGGCATTGAACACCCCGCCCTGCGCCTTGACGTTGGCGACGCGCGGGTCGCGGCGGAACCAGACCGGGTGCGACGTGCCGCCCCACGGCAGCGACTGCGCGAGTTCGTGCTGACCGGGCACGACGAGGGGGACGAGTCCCTGTCCGGGATCGAACGGGACGTACTCGTTCTGCTCGAGATAGTGCGCGGCGGACGTCGCGGCGTTGACCAGGATCGTGCGGGTCGAGGCGATGGTCGGGCTACCACCCCAGAACACGGCGATGTCGAGGGTGTCGAGACCCGGTGTTTCCAGGCACAATTGGGCCGCGATCTCACCGGTGGTGTACATCTGCGCGATCCCGGGTGCGAGGAGCAGACCGGCGTCGGCGAACTTCGCGCCGTACTGTTCGTCGCACGTGATGAGCCAGTCCTGCTCGCCCGTGGTGTCGGTGTAGTGCGCGCCCGCCGCCAGGCAGGCCTGCACCACCTCGGGGCCGAGATCGGAGAACGGCCCGACGGTGTTGAGGACGACGTCGGCATCCTCGAACAGCGAGGTCAACGCCTCGACGGTGTGCTCGACCTGGACCACCTCGAAGTCGGCGGTCTCGATGCCGGGCACGTGCGTGCGCATCGACTCGTCGACCTTCGCCTTGTCGCGACCGGCCGCGACGAACGGGATGCGGAACTGACGCAGGAATTCGCAGACGAGGCGACCGGTGTATCCGGAGGCGCCGTAGACGACGACGCGGCGTGCAGCGTGCGCCGGGCTCGGTGTGCTCACGGGTCCGCTCCTCACATTCCCATACCGCCGTCGACCGGGAGGCCGACACCGTTGACGAATCGTGCTGCGTCCGAGGCGAGGAACACCACGGTGTCCGCGATGTCCTCGACGGTGCCCAGACGCCCGGACGGGGTCAGCTCCACGACGGCCGCGACCGCCTCCTCGGCTGAGCCGAAGAGCCCGATTGTGGCCATGTCGTTCGCGAGTCCGGCGCCCATCGCGGTCGGGACGAGGCCGGGATAGACGCAGTTGACGCGGACGCCGTAGCCGAGTTTGCCGCTCTCCATCGCGGCGACTCGGGTCAGCCGGTCGACGGAGGACTTGGTGGCCGAGTAGACCGCGATGCCCGGGAACGCGATCGTCGCGGCGACCGAGGCGACGTTGACGATGCAGCCGCCGTTGCCCGCGGCGCCGCCGGGCCGCATCGCCCGCAATCCGTGCTTGAGGCCGAGAGTGGTGCCGAGGATGTTGATGTCGAGCATGCGGCGGACGGCATCGACTTCGACATCGGTGACCAGGCTCGTGATCTCGATACCGGCGTTGTTCACCAGCACGTCGAGGCCCCCGGCGATCTGGACGGTCTCCGAGATCGCGCGCTCCCAGTCGTCTTCCCTGGTCACATCGAGATGGACGAATCCGTGCTTCCGGCCCCCGTCGGACGGCAGCGCCGCGGCGACGTCCGCCCCGCTGTCCTGGATGTCGGCGACGACGACGCTCGCACCGGCGGCCGCGAGGGCCTTGGCCATTCCTTCACCGAGGCCTTGAGCCCCACCGGTGACCAGTGCACGGCGCCCGGTCAGATCGAACACGCTCATGGAGATCTCCTGTGTGGTCTGCGGGGCGTACGGACGGGGCAGGGGGAGATGGGCCGGTGCGTGGACCGGCTCGCTGCGGCCGGCAGCCCGTGATGTGGCGTACATCACATCGTGCTCGAATGCTTGACGACTGTCAAGGAGAACTCGGACGAGTGGCCCGAGAATTCTGGACGACTGTCAAGTCGCTTGGCTGTCAACTAGACTGGCAAGCAATGAACCCCCTGGCGACGCCTGCCGGTCGGTCGATTCGCAGTCGGCAGGACAAGTACGACGAACGCCGTGTGCAGCTGGCCGAATCGGCCCTGGCGACACTCGGCGACCTCGGCTACGCGCGCACCTCCCTGCGGGAGATCGCGCAGAACTCGCCGTTCTCGCACGGGGTCGTGCACTACTACTTCAAGGACAAGACCGACCTGATCCTGCACTGCGTCCGCTACTACAAGGCGCGGTGCATGACCCGCTACGACGAGGTTGTCGCCACCGCACGGACCGCGGAGGAACTGCGCCGCGGGTTCGCCGACAAGCTCGCAGAGACCCTGCGCACCGAGGCGCCGATGCACCGGCTGTGGTACGACCTGCGCAACCAGTCGATGTTCGATCCGGCGCTGCGCGAGGACGTCGCGGCGATCGACGGGGGATTGTGCGACATGATCGATCGTGTCCTGACCCGTTACGCCGAATTGTCCGGTGCGGCATTGCGATACGACCGGCATACTGCCTACGCGATGCTCGACGGGGTGTTCCTCTCCGCGTTGCTCGAGTGCGTCGTCGAACGTGATGCGCTCGTTGCCGGAGAGAGCGATGCTGAGGCTTCCGCGAGGGTGGCACCGGATCGGCTGGGGGACAAGGTGTTCGATCTCCTTCCTGATCTCGTCGCCGCACTGTGATCGGACTCGGATGCTTCCGATCCTGCTATCGCGCGATCGCGGGCTGGATCGCTTGTGGAAGGTAGGGAAAGCGTCGGCAACTCCAGGGTGGGTGATGGTTCCAGTGCGTGGGTCGATACCACGATTCGGTTTTCTCCTCGGGTGCGGAAGCGGCGGTCGGAATCTTGTGACGCGACAAGGCCTATGGCGCCGGCGCCCTGCATTCACGCCGGCTGAGTGGCCGAATAGATGTCGCGGTACTCGACGCGGAGGGACTTCTTGTCCAGCTTGCCGACGCTGGTGCGAGGAAGGTCGGACCGCACGAGGACGGTATCGGGCAACTGCCACTTCGCGAACCGCGTGCCGAGCAATTCCTGTACCTCCCGCAGGGGCAAGTCCTCTCCGTCAACCGTAACGACCAGCACCAGCGGTCGCTCCTGCCACTTCTGATGCGGAACCGTCACTACCGCGGCCTCGGTGACTCGCGGGTGCATCATGATCAGATTCTCCATGTCGATGGACGAGATCCACTCGCCTCCGCTCTTCGCCACGTCCTTGAGTCGGTCGGTGAGTTTGAGATGGCCGGTCGGTGTGACCGTGCCGAGATCACCACTGCGCCAATAGCCGTCCACAAACTGATCGGGATCCGGTTCACGTCCGAAATAGCTCGTGGTGGTCCACGGCCCTCGCAGCCATACTTCGCCGATACTGACGCCGTCGTGCGGAAGTTCGTGACCCTGACCGTCGACGATCCGCACATCGACTCCGTTCACCGGAAGACCTTGGCAGCGTTTGAGGTCCCACTTCTCATCCTCGGAAAGGCCACCGAGGGAAAACTTCACGCCGCGGTTGACAAAGGTGGTAGGGGTGGTCTCGGGGGCGCCGTAGGCATGGATCACGTCCGCGCCCACCTCGTAGTGGAAGCCACGCATGAGCGCGAGTGGCGGCTCGGTGGATCCGGACAGCAGCCGAGTCCGGCTCAGGTCGGGCTTGATGTCCAGGGTGCGGATGTACTCCAGCATGGGCCCGAATATCGCCGGTGCGCCGTTCGCCACTGTCACTGTCTCGGCGATCATTGCGTCCACCAGCACTCCGATATCCGCGGCGGTGTACGCCCCGGGCAGAACGATGCGGGCCGCGGTGTACACCGCCGACTGCGGTAGACCCCAGCTCTGTGCGTGGAACATCGGGGTGATCATCATGACGGTGTCCTCAGCGGACATCAGCAGGTTCGCGGCCTGCGCCACGGTGTGCAGGCAGATGCCGCGGTGCGAATAGTAGACGCCCTTCGGTCGCCCGGTGGTTCCGGTGGTGTAGCAGGCGCTGTATGCGGACCGTTCGTCGATCACCGGCCAGTGGTATTCCGAGGGCACCTGTCTCACCGATTGCTCGTAATCGGCCACAGCCGGCAACGTGGTCTCGATCGCGGTGACCGGGCGATCGGCCATGATCACCCACCGGCGGACGCCGGGGGCGTGCGGTGCGATGGCCTCCGCCACGCCGATCAACGATTCGTCGACCAGAATCACCGAAGCGCCGCTGTGCGCGGCCACGTACCCGAGGTCCTCCGGTGAGAGCCGAAGGTTCATCTGCAGCATCACTGCTCCGGTGCCGGGGATCGCCCAGTACAGCTCGAAAAGCCTGCGGCTGTTCCAGTCCAGGATCCCCACCACCTCTCCCGGCTGCACGCCCAGCGCCTCGAGTACGTTCGCAGCGCGTTGTACCCCGGTGTAGGCGTCGGCGTAGGTGTACCTGTCCCAACCCCCGTCAGGTGTCCGGTACACGATTTTCTGTTCAGGGTAGGTACGTGCCGAATGCCGCAGCAGCGTACTGGTGTTGAGTTGGTAGTCGTCGCCGTGAGTGGATCGATGTCCGGTGATCATGGTCATTGTTTGCTCCTGCGTAATCGTCGTTCGGCGTCGTGAGTGCCGGAAGAAGGAAGATGAGATGGAGGGGCGGATCGAGTCGATCGTCCGGGTCAGTGGGCAGCTCGCTCCGCAGACTGCCGAGTAGGTGGTCTTCGCCTTCAGGTAGGCCGCGAGGCCCTCGGGGCCGAGTTCGCGGCCGAGGCCGCTGGCTTTCGTGCCGCCGAACGGCGCGACCGGGTCGAGCATGAAGTAGTTGATTCCGAAGGTGCCGGAGTCGATGGCGTCGGCGACCGGACGGGCCGAATCCGGATCCGCAGTCCACACCGTGCCGGCGAGGCCGTAATCGCTGTCGTTGGCCAACGCGATCGCCTCGTCCACCGAGTCGTCCGGCAGCACGCTGAGGACCGGCCCGAAGATCTCCTCCCGGGCGATGACACTTGCGGGGTCGACATCGGCGAAAACCGTCGGTTGTACGAACCAGCCGCGGTCCAGGTGCTCCGGGCGACCGCCACCGGACACCAGGCGGGCACCATCGGCCACGCCACGTGCGATATACCGCTCCACGCGGGCCCGGTGTGCCTCGGTCACCATCGGCCCGAAAACGGTGCCGGGATCGAGCGGATCCCCGATCGCCGCGCTGCGGCAGAGGTCGGCGAAAAAGTCGACCACCTCGGCGTACCGACTGCGCGGAGCCAGGATGCGGGTGCCGGCGACGCACGTCTGCCCGTTGTTGAGCAGTGTCGCCTGAAGCAGGCCTTCGGCGTTGGCGGCGAGATCGACATCGTCCAGCAGGATTGCGGCTGATTTCCCGCCGAGCTCCAGAGTCACCGGCCGCAGCAGCTCCCCGCAGCGGGCTCCGATCTCTCTGCCTACCGTTGTGGATCCGGTGAACGTGACCTTGTCGACACCGGGGTGCCCGACCAGGTAGCGGCCGATCTCGGGGCCGCCGGGCACGATGGAGATCACGCCGGGCGGCACGCCCGCAGCGCGTACGGCATCGGCGAACAGATAGGTGTCCAACACCGTCTCCGGGCTGGGTTTGATCACCACGGCACACCCGGCGGCGAGCGCGGGCGCGACTTTGAAGGCGGTGAGCAGGTTCGGGTAGTTCCACGGGATGATCGCCCCGATCACCCCGACCGGGAACCGATCGACGCGGGCGCTGCCGCCGAGCAGGCCTGGCCGCACCTCGGAAAACACGGTGTTCCGGGCCAATTCGGCGTAGTAGCGGTACACCGCGATCGGGATCGCGACCTCCACAGCCATCGCGGTGGTGATCGGCATCCCGTTCTGCGGCGCGACCAGCGCAGCGATTTCGGAGCCGCGGGCCTCCACCTCGTCGGCGATGCGATCCAGCAGATCGGCCCGCCGATGGGAGTCCCAGCCCGCCCAGCCGACTCCGTCGGCGAGGTTCCGGCGGCCGCCGCGACGGCGATGTCCACGTCGGCTTCCGCGGCCGCGGGCGTCCTACCGATTACCTCACCGGTGGCGGCTCCGATCACCGTGATGGTGTCGGCTCCGACCGGCGACTGCTGCGCACCGTCCACGAACAGCGTGTCGTACTCGATCATGTTCAGTCTTCTCCTGTGTCCGTGTGCGATCAGAACGGCTGGTCACCGACCACGGTGACCCGCTCCATGACCCGGCGCTGCGGGAAGTAGTCGCTGACGGCGTAGTGCTGGGTGATGCGGTTGTCCCAGATCGCGACCGAGCCGGGTTCCCACCGGAAACGCACCTGGTACTCGGGCACCCGCGCCTGGAACAGCAGATAGTCGAGCAGGGCGTCCGCCTCGTCTCCGGGCAAGCCGTCGAGGACTTCGGTGAAGGGCTCCCGATGGTGCTGGCGAGCCTGCGAACCGGCACCAATCCCGGCCGGGAGGACCTGGCCTTGCTTCGTGATCGTGCGGCTCAACGGGCTCGCGAAGGTGTACCGCTGACCCTGCTTCTCCATGTCTGGCAGCACGGCTTCCAGGAATTCTTCGAAGAGTCCGGGTGTAGGGGGCTACGTTTTCGTGCCGCGGTCCGGCGAAGACCCGCGAAGCGCCGAACGACTGGGCCGATTCGTCGCAGGCCTGGAATCCGCGGCCGGTTCCACGATTACGGCGGCCGTGGTGGAGGACATCGCCATCAGTGGGGTGACGACCGCCGCTCAGCAGGCCGACGAGATTCTCGATCTGGTGCGTGCTTTGAGCCGGGGTCCCGGCCTCTATCGACTCTCCGACGTGTTCATGGCTCACCAGTTGAGCCGCCCCGGCCCCGGTCTAGACCACCTGATCGCCGCCGCGAAACCGGTGCTGAGCCACGACGAACTGCGCACCACGCTGCAGACCTACTTCGAGTGCGACCTCGATCGGCAACGCACCGCGCGCCGCCTGAGCGTGCATCCGAACACGGTGAACAATCGACTGAACCGAATCGCCGAGATCTCCCCACACAGCCCGTTCACCCTCGCGGGCATCACCGCGCTGTCTGCAGCCCTGACTGTCGCACGGCTGCGAGCCGGCGGTCCGCCGGGCCCGTCGTCGCACGCCCAGGGATGACTCGAGCAGCCGGCATCACGACCACCCCTTGTGCCGAGCGAGATTTGTTTCACCCGCCCGGCTTCGGCGTCGAATCGACGAGCGGCCGTCCGGAGCACATCTGTGCGTCGACGGCCCTGCCCGTGCCGGCGGCGGGTGAAGACTTCGATTGCCGTTGGCAACATCGCCCTGTGCATCTGCCGTCTGCGCCCCGAAACCACGCAGGGTGCAGACGGCAGGGGCCGTTGAGGGTGTATCCGACGAGATGATGCGCAGGCGGAAGCCGCACGAGCTCGCTGACGTTTCGGGGATATGGGGTAGCCGCGAATCGTGCCTCCGAAATGAGGTTCTGCACCTCTTCCGCAGACGCAGCGATCCCGTGTTCACAATGAAATGTGTTGCGGAATAACGGTATTCGGTCAGGTTCGTTTTCACGGCTCTCGAACGCGGTGGCTCGTGCGGTCAGGTCGCCGGCTACGCGATCCGTTCCTACCGCCGATCGAACATTCGTAGCCGCACGTTCGTCCATGCTCTCGATCGCACCGCCCGGTCGGATCGACGGGAACTGTCCGTGCGGTCGGCAACGGCGTCGCGACGGAGCCGTTCCCCGCGCTTCCGTCGAAGAACCGACCGCTGTCGGATTCGCAACCATCATGACCACGTCGGCTCACGAGAGCTACCTGGCGCGGATCGGCCATCTGCTCGTGCGTCGGTCCTACGGTAGAACCGAGCTTCATCGAGATTTCGACCGGCTACGTCGAATCATGCTGTGCGCCAACTAGGTACGAAAGGAAGACCGCCCGTTCCTGGCCGGGCACGGACGCGTACCGTCGGCTGCTGCGGACAGGCGCATCGGAAGCGCGGGCCGGTGCTGACGGGGCGGGCGCGCGGCGCTACCGAGGTCGCGGAGGCAAAGTAGACTGGGCGTCGGCACCGGCGCTGTGTGCCGACGTAAGAGGCGGTCGTCATGGTTGCGCACATCTACCATGCACAAAGGTGGGGCCGGCTTCGCCACGCGGATGCACTCCGCGAGGGCGAGTCGTCGATCCGAAGGGCGCGTCGATGAAGACGCCCGATGACGCCGGCGACTCCGTCGACGTCGATGCGCTTCTTGCCTCGGACCTGCAATCGGAAGGCTTCGAGGAGCCGACGGTCATCGGCCGCGGTGGATTCGGAGTCGTGCTGCGCTGTCGGCAACCCACACTCGACCGAACCGTGGCCGTCAAGGTACTCACCGGGGCACTGAGCCGGGAGAACCTCGAGCGATTCCTGCGTGAACAACGGGCGCTGGGTCGCCTGTCCGGGCATCCGAACATCGTCAACGTTCATTTCTGCGGCACCACCGCAAGCGGGCGTCCTTACATCGTGATGCAGTACTACCCGCGCGGATCCCTGGATGCACGCATTCGTCGGCGCGGCCCCCTCGGCTGGCGCGAGGCGCTGTCGGTCGGCGTCAAGATGGCCGGTGCACTCGAGACGGCGCACCGCGCGAGCATGCTGCACCGAGACGTCAAACCCTCGAACATCCTGCTCTCCGACTACGGCGAGCCCTGTCTGGCCGACTTCGGAATCGCCCGGGTTGCGGGTGGATTCGAAACCGCCACCGGCATCATCACCGGGTCTCCTGCCTATACCGCGCCGGAGGTGCTGGGGGGTGAGGCGCCGTCCCCGGCTTCGGATGTATACAGCCTCGGCGCGACATTGTTCTGCGCTGTGACCGGCCACGCGGCGTTCGAGCGTCGCGAGGGCGAGAACCTGGTGGCCCAGTTCGTGCGTATCAGTGACCACCTGAGTCCCAGCCTGGATGGAACGGATATTCCGGTGGGTGTCATCACCGCGATCGAGCATGCGATGCAGCGTGATCCGTCCGCGCGCCCGAGTACAGCCCTCGAGTTCGGCAGGGATCTGCAGCGCGTGGCGGAAGATCACGCCCTGACTGCTGTCGACCTGTTCGTTCCGGAACCCGCCGAGGACGGATCTACCCGTGAGGCACCGTATCGACAGCCGCGCATGCCGGATCGGACCGAGGCCATTCGGCACTGGAGTGGATCGGTAACGATGCCGCCGGCTCCGTCGACGAAGTACCGGCCGCCGACCCCGAACCGTCCACTCGTCGAGCGCGGTCGACTCGTCGGGGTCCTGCGTTCGGGTAAGGGGCGGCGACTGATCCTGATCCATGCTCCGGCAGGGTATGGAAAGACCACTCTCGCCGCGCAGTGGCGTGAGGTGCTGACGGCGGAGGGAACCGCGGTCGCGTGGCTGTCCATCGATCCTGACGACAACAACGTGGTCTGGTTCCTGTCGCACCTGGTCGACGCGATACGGCTGGTGCGACCCGGCCTGGCTCAGACGCTCGGGCAAGTGCTCCAGGAGCACGGTGACCAAGCCACACGTTATGTGCTGTCGACACTGATCAACGAGATCGACGACGCCGGTACCGAGGTGGCGGTCGTCCTCGACGACTGGCACCGAGTGAGCAGTCGCGAGACTCAGGACGCAGTTGCTTTCGTGCTCGAAAACTGTTGTGCGCAACTGCAGGTCGTGGTGACGAGCCGGACGCGATCGGGATTGCCTCTGAGTCGATTGCAGGTCCTCGACCAAGTGCTCGAGATCGACGCGCAAGCGCTGCGGTTCGACGCGACGGAATCGCGTGAGTTCCTCGTCGACCTGGGCGGGCTGTTGTTGGGAGAACGTGAGGTGGAGGACCTGACCGATTCGACCGACGGCTGGGTTGCGGCGCTCCAACTCGCGTCGTTGTCCCTGCGTGGCTGCGAGGACCCGGCGCACATGATCGGTAGCCTGTCGGGACGCCATCGTGCGATCGGTGCGTTCCTGGCCGAGAACGTGCTGGACACGCTCGAACCTGCGCTGCTGGATTTCCTGATGGCCACCTCTGTGACGGGACGAATCAGCGGGGATCTCGCCTCGGCGCTCGCGGACGTGCCCGACGGCCAGTCATGGCTCGAAGACGTCGAGCGCCGTGACCTTTTCCTTCGGCGGATCGACGACGAGGGTGAATGGTTCCGCTACCACCACCTGTTCGCGGAGTTCCTTCGCCGGCGCCTCGAGCGCAGTGGCCCCGAGCGTATCGCCGACCTCCACCGGCGAGCAGCCCGCTGGTTCGTGGACCGCCACTTCCTCAGTGAGGCCGTCGATCATGCCCTGGCGTCGGGCGATGAGAATCAGGCCGTCGAGTACGTCGTGAGGCACCGAACGTACCTCCTCGAGCATTCGCAGATGTCGACACTGCTGGGTCTCGTAGCCAAACTACCGCCGAATGCTGTAGCGGGCAGTGCCGCCCTCCAACTCGCAGTCGCATGGGCCAATCTCCTGCTCCATCACGTCGGTCCGGCCCGCGCCGCATTCGACCGCATCCGTCCCACCCTCGACGCGGGAAACCTGGACGCTTCCGAACGCGACAGCATCCGGGTCGAGGCATCGGTCGCGGAGGCGGCGCTCGAGATCTATGCCGACCGCACGAGCGGTGTCGAAACACTGGTCGAGGAGGCCCTCGAGAATTCGGACGCGGTGCGTCCGTGGGCGGTCACGGCGGCAGCGAACATCAAGACCTTCTGCCTGATCTACCGGTTCGACTACGCCGCGGTCATGCCACTGCAGAACTGGGCGCGGCGATATCACGCGAGCATGAGCGGTCCGTTCACGGTGATGTACGGGGCTGCGTTCGCGGGAATTGCGGCGTTCGAGCAACTCGACCTGGCTGCGGCCGAACTCCATTTCGTCAACGCTGTGGAGTCCGCCCGGCGGGTGGGCGGTGCGCACTCTCACGCCTCCCGTCTCGCGGGCGCACTACTAGGTGAGTTGCGTTATGCACAGGGAGAAGTCGACGAGGCCGAACGCCTGATCGAGGAGAGCTATCAGCTCGGCTCCGAAGGGGGAGTGGTCGACTTCATGATCGCACGTTATGTGGTCGGAGCCGCCGTCAAGGCGCGCCGTGGGGACCGTGCGGCCGCCGCAGAACATCTCGAGGCGGGCGCGCGGGCGGCGCAACTGCTGGGACTGGACCGACTCCGTGCCCGGGTCGACAACGAACGTATCCTGCTGGGGCTTTCTCCTGGCGCCGGAGCGTCGTTTCCGCAGACCTTCACCGATGCATCGTCGATGGACGGGATTGCGCAGATCACCGCCCAGGTCCGGGACGACTCGGCGATCCGATTGTTGCTGATGCGGGGATCGAGCGCTGCAACCGAACGCGCCCTGGCGTGGGCGCGGCACTGGTACGACATGCTCGTCGGAACCGAGCGTCGTCGATCCACGTTGGCGGCGATCAGGCTTCTCGTGAGCTGTCTGATCGCCGGAGGTCGGGTTGAGGAGGCGAAGGCACGCCTCGCCGAGGCCGCGGCGGTGTGCGCGGAGCAGGGGATGGTCCGTTTCCTGCCCGACGGGGGCGTTGATGTCGTGGGCCTGCTGCGGGCGCTCCGCGACGACCAGCAGTCGGGGCGTTGGCGCGAGGAGTGGGCGGCGGTGCCTGCCGAATTCCTCCGGATCGTGTCGGCTGCCGCGGACGGGGATCCGGGTGGGCCGTCCCGGTGACGATGCCCGGACCCCTTTCTCGTGTTTCTTCACGCACTCGGCGACATCCCCGATGAAGCAGTCGCCTATATGCCATCCTCGATGGAAAGTCAATGGTTGACGAATCGGAAGTGCGCCAGGTTACATCTTAGCGGTAAGTCTTTAAGGACTTAAGTATCTGGCTTCCGAGACCGAGGACCCCGATGACACCGGTATCGACACACATGTCCAGTACCACCGAGACGATCAGTGCCAGGCTCGAACGGCTCCCGATGAGCCGCTGGCACATCAAAGCGCGCGTCATCGTCGGCGCCGTCACCTTCTTCGACGGCTTCGACCAGCTGATGATCGCGTACTCCCTTCCCGTGCTGATTCCCAAGTGGAATCTCACCCCGGCATCCGTCGCCTGGGTCATCGCGATCGGGGGTATCGGCATGCTCGTCGGTGCGCTCGGCGGCGGCTGGCTCGCCGACCGCGTCGGCCGGCTGAACGTGATCATCGGATCACTCGCGCTGTACGCGGTGATGAGCCTCGGTATGGCCTTCACCGACTCCCTGATGCTGTTCCTGATGTTCCGATTCGTGCAGGGCATCGGCCTCGGTGCCGAGGTGCCCGTCGCGGCCACCTACATCGGCGAGATCACCAAGGCCCACAACCGCGGACGCTTCGTCCTGCTGTACGAGGTGATCTTCCCGATCGGCCTGGTCGCCTCGGCGATCGTCTCCGCCTGGGTGGTCCCGCGCTTCGGCTACGAGATCCTGTTCGCGCTCGGCGCCGTCCCGATCCTGCTGCTCCCCGCGCTGTTCAAGCTGCCCGAATCCCCGCGGTGGCTCGCCTCCCGCGGCATGCACGACGAGGCCGAGGCTGCGATGAGCCGGATCGAAACCGAGATCACCGACCGGTACGGAAAGACGCTCCCCGAGCCCGAACCCGTCGCCCCGATCGTCGCCGACACCACCCGCGGGCGCTTCCGTGAGGCGTTCCAGGGCATCTACCTGCGTCGCACGCTCATGCTCGCCGCCATCTGGGGTTGCGCCTACTTCGTCAACTACGGCATCGCAGCCTGGCTGCCCACCCTCTACAGCACCGTCTTCGACGTCGGCGTCGACACCGCGCTGCACTACAGCATCTTCACCACCGTCGCCGGACTCGTCGGCTGCCTGATCGTCGCGTTCCTCATCGACAATCTCGGCCGACGCATCTGCATCACCGCGTCGATGGTGCTGTGCGCCGCCCTGCTGTTCCTGCTCGCCGCGACCGGCACCGGATCGGCGACGTCCGTCCTGCTGTGGTCCGCCGGCGCGGCCCTGTTCGTCTTCGCCGTCAACATGGCCCTGTACGTCTACACCGCCGAGCTGTACCCGACCCGGATGCGTGCGATCGGCTGCGCGATCGGCGGTGCCGCCGGCCGGCTCGGCATCATCGTCGGACCCCTGGTGGTCGGCGGGATCATGGGTGCCGGCGGAACCCTCGCGCTCGTGTTCGGAACCTTCGGCGCCGTCGCACTCGTCGGTGCGGTCGTCGTCGGCCTGTTCGCGGTCGAGACCCGCGAGAAGACCCTCGAGGAGATCTCCCAGTGACCACCACCGCAGACCTTCGCCCCGCAACGGCTGCCCACCCCACGGCCCTCGACTTCGTTCCCGTCGACGACGAGATCGCGGTCGGCGGCACCTGGCGCCGCGCCACCGGATCGGCCTTCTCCGTCGTCGATCCCGCCGACGGCCGCGTCCTCCAGGTCGTGCACCAGGCCATCGCCGCCGACGTCGACGATGCCGTCGCCGCGGGCCGGGCGGCCGCCGCAGACCCGGCGTGGCGCGCACTGCTACCCCATGAACGGGCGCGCCACCTGCACCGCATCGCCGACGGGATCGAACGGCACGGCGCGCGGCTCGCGCTGCTGCAGAGCTACAACACCGGCAAGGCGCTCGCCGAGACGACGGCGCTGGTCGCCAGCGCGGCCGGGACGTTCCGCTACTTCGCCGCGGTGCTCGAGACCACCGACGACGACCTGACCGCCCCGCGCGGCAACTACCTGTCGATGAGCGTGCACGAGCCGATCGGCGTGATCGGGGCGATCGCGCCGTGGAACTCGCCGATCGCGAGCGACGCCCAGAAGATCGCCCCGGCCCTCGCGGCGGGCAACGCGATCGTCCTGAAACCGGCGGAGTGGACCCCGCTCGTCTCGCTCGCGCTGGCCCGCATCGTCCACGACGCCGGACTGCCGCCCGGGTTGCTGTCGGTCCTGCCGGGCAAGGGCTCGATCGTCGGTGACGCGATCGTCCGGCACCCGCAGGTCGGCAAGGTCACGTTCACCGGTGGCACCCGCACCGGCCGCGCCCTCGCCCACGCGGCCGCGGAGAAACTGATGCCGGTGTCGCTGGAACTGGGCGGAAAGTCGCCGACGATCGTGCTCGACGACGCCGACATCGACGCGGCCGTCGCGGGCGTGATGTACGGGATCTTCTCCTCGTCCGGACAGAGCTGCATCGCGGGCTCGCGACTGTTCGTCGACCGCTCGCTCTACGACCGTTTCCTCGGCGAAATCGTCCGGCGCACCCGCGCGCTGCGGGTGGGCAACGGCCGGGATCCGCGCACCCAGGTCGGCCCGCTGGTGCACCCCTCCCACCGGGACTCGGTGGCCGCCTATGTCGACCTGGCCCGGGAGGAGGGCGGCCGGATCCTGTGCGGCGGCGCCGTTCCCGACGACCCGGAACTCGCGCGCGGCGCCTACTACCTGCCGACGATCGTCGACGGGCTGACCAACGACGCGCGGGTGTGCCGGGAGGAGATCTTCGGGCCGGTCCTGGTGGCGCTGCCGTTCGACGGGGAAGACGACCTGCTCGCGCAGGCGAACGACTCGGTGTTCGGTCTGGCCGCCGGCATCTGGACCCGGGACTACCGCCGGGCCTGGCGGCTGGCGCGCCGTCTCGAGGCGGGCACGGTGTGGATCAACACCTATAAGCGATTCAGCATCTCGACGCCCTTCGGTGGCGTCAAGGAGAGCGGGCTCGGGGTCGAGAAGGGTCGCGCCGGTATCGCGGCGTATTCGAGGCAGAAGAGCGTGTATCTCGGTCTCGACGACGCCCCCGACCCCTGGGCGGACTGACCGCCTCGTCCGGTTCCCCCGGTCCCGGAAAACATTCCGGCCGGGGGACCTGTACAAGCAAATATCTTAGCGCTAAGATAAATGACATTCGCCACTGGAAGGCAATTCTCATGAACCAACCCATCGCCCGGCTGCGCCGCCTGCGCTCGGTGGAGCTGCGCACCCACGCCGCCGCCGAATCCGCCGAGTTCTACTCCGAGGTGTGGGGACTGCGCGTCGTCGAACAGGGCACCACCGGCGCCTGGCTGCGCGGCACCGGCGAGCAGCACCACGTCCTGCAGCTCACGCAGGCGGAACGAAACGGACTGGGCCGCATCAGTTTCGCTGTCGCGACCCCCGCCGAGGTCGACGAGGCCGCCCGCCGGGTCGAAGCCCGAGGCATCCCCGTCGTGCACGGACCGGGACCGATCGACGACGCCGGCGGCGGATACGGTCTGCGGATCGTCGACCCGGAAGGCCGGGTCCTCGAACTCGTCGCCGACACCCTCGCCGTTCCCGCGCTCGTCCGCGACGACGCGGTGCCGGTCGGGGTCACGCACGTCGTGCTCAACACCGTCGACATCGACACGTCCGTGCAGTTCTACTGCGACGTCCTCGGCATGCGGGTCTCCGACTGGTCCGAACACCAGATGGCGTTCCTCCGCTGCAATTCCGACCACCACAGCATCGCGTTCAACCAGGCCGAATGGGCGTCGGTCAACCACGTCGCCTACGAGATGCCGACGGTCGACCACTTCATGCGCGGCATCGGACGGCTGCGCCACCACGGACAGTTGCCGCTGTGGGGTCCCGGCAAGCACGGCCCCGGCGACAACACCTTCTCCTACTTCGCCGACCCCGCGGGCCTGGTGTGCGAATACACCTCCGGCATCGCACAGGTCGACGAGGACCGCTGGCTGTGCCGCGTGTGGCGCCGCGTCCCCGAGTTGTCCGACCTGTGGGGCACCGCCGGCCCGCCGTCGCGGCAGGTCCGCGAGCACATGGCCGGCATCCCGGACCCCGGCGCCTTCGCGCACCTCGACCGGATGCAGGCATCATGATTCACGTCGTCGAACGCGGTACCGGCCCGGCCGTGCTGATGCTGCACGGAATCGGCGGCAGCGCAGACAGTTTCGCCCCGCAGCTCACCGGACTCGCCGAATCGCTCCGCATGATCGCGTGGGACGCCCCCGGCTACGCGCGCAGCGACGACCCGGTGCGGCCGCTCGACCTCGACGACTACGCGGACGCCGCGGCGGACATCGTCCGTGACCGCTGCGGCGACGCGGGCGCACACATTCTCGGAATGTCCTGGGGCGGCGTGCTCGCCACCCGCCTGGCGCTGCGGCACCCCGGGCTCGTGCGCAGCCTGATCCTCGGCGCCTCGTCCGTCGGATCCGGCGCCGATCCGGACAGCGCCGAGAACATGCGGGCGCGGGCCGCGGATCTCGACCGCAGCGGCCCGTCCGACTTCGCGCACCGCCGCGCCCCGCGGCTGCTGTCGGCCGACGCACCCCGGCACCTCATCGACCGCGCGACGACGATCATGGCCGAATCGGTGCGGCTGCCCGGCTACGGTCACGCCGCCGAGTCGATGGCCGCGACCGACCACACCGGCGACCTCGAGAAGATCGACGTCCCGACACTCGTGTTGTGCGGGGACGCCGACACCGTCACCGGCATCCCGGCGAGCCAGGTTCTCGCCGGCGGCATCCCGGGCGCGGTGTTCGTCACCGTCCGCGGGGCGGGACATCTCGCCAACCAGGAACGCCCGGAGGCGTTCGACGCCTGGATCGAATCGTTCGTGCGAATCACCGAACGCCTGAGCAACCACTCGACCCACTGACGACGACTCACCGAAGAAACGGAGAACCACCATGACACTCGACTACGCGACCGCGGACCTGAAGGAATTCACCGACTCGCTCATCCTGACCCGCGGCACCCGCCACGAGGACTGGGACACCCTCGGATTCCAGACCAAAGCCGGAGATCAGTTCCGGCGCGCCCAGATCCGCTACGTCGGCTCCGGCGCCACCGGCAACCACGAGAACGACACCCGCACCATCGGCTCCCGCGGCTTCACGTTCTCGAACATGCTGCTGCCGCCCGGCGCCGAGGGGCCCGAGCACACCCACCACGACGCCGAGGAGGCCTTCTTCGTCCTCGAAGGCGAGGTCGAGGTGGGCATCCACCGCAACGGCGTCGTCGAGAAGCGGACCCTCGGCTACCGCGACATGATCGTCGTGCCGGCCGGAGTGCCGCGCAGCCTGAAGAACACCGGCACCACCGATGCGCTGTTCTGCGTGATCATCGGCACGCAGAAGCCGCAGGTTCCCACCTACCCCGAGACCTCCGCGGTCTTCGGCGTCTCCCGGGACTGACCCGTGGGTGCCCTCGACGACCGCACCGTCGTCGTCACCGGAGCCGGGCGCGGCCTGGGCCTGGCGATCGCCCGCCGTCTCGGCGCCGACGGCGCGGCGCTGTGGATCGCCGACATCGCGGCCGACCGTGGCACGGACGCCGCCGCGAAACTGCGCTCCGACGGCATCGCGGCACAGTTCGTCCCCGTGGACCTCGCCGACGCCGACTCGGTCGACGAGATGGCCGCCCGGGTCACCGCGAACGGCCCGCTGTACGGCCTGGTCAACAACGCCGCGCTCGCCGACGGGGTCGGCGGCAAGGCCGTGCACGAACTGCCGATCGACGAGTGGGACCGCGTCCTGAACGTCAACCTGCGCGGCACGTTCCTCGTCTGCCGGGCCCTCGTGCCCTCGATCATCGAGGGCGGCGGTGGCCGCGTGGTCACCATCGGATCCGACGCGGCGCACTACGGTTCCCCGAGGCTCACGCACTACATCGCGTCCAAGGGCGGCGTGTCCGCGCTGACCCGCACGATGGCCCGCGATCTCGGACCGTACGCGATCACCGTCAACACCGTCTCGCCCGGACTGACGGAAAGCGAATCGGCACAACATGTTCCGCAGCACCGGCACGACCTGTACCGGCTCAACCGGGCCCTGACGCGGCCGCAGCAACCCGCGGATCTGGTCGGAGCCGTCGCCTTCCTGATGGGCGACGAGGCGTCGTACATCACCGGCCAGGAACTCGTCGTCGACGGCGGATTCGTCCTGCACTAGCACCTGAGAGGACCGGGTCGTGGACCTGCTTCTGAACAATCGCACCTATCTCGTGACCGGAGGCAGCTCCGGCGTCGGCCTCGCCACCGTGCGGATGCTGCTCGGCGAGGGCGCGAACATCGTGACCTGCGCCCGCGACGTGGACCGCCTGAACGCGGCACTCGACGACCTCGCCGGCCGCGAACGCGTGCTCACCGCGGCGTGCGACGTCCGCGACCGGGACGCGGTCGCCGACCTGGTGGCCCGCGCCCAGGACACCTTCGGCGGCCTCGACGGCCTGGTCAACAACGCGGGCAACTCGCGGATGAAACCGCGTGCCGACACCACCCTCGACGACTGGCGCGACGAGTTCGACCTCAAGTTCTCGAGCGTGCTCAACACCGTCGACGCCGCGCTGCCGCTGCTGCGCAAGTCGACCGCACCGTCGATCGTCAACATCTCGGCGGTCCTCGCCCGCCAGCCCGAGACCCGGCTGGTCACCACGAGCGCGGCCCGCGCCGGGCTGCTCAACCTGAGCAAGTCCCTGTCGCTGGAACTGGCGCCGGAGGCGATCCGCGTCAACTCCGTCGCCCTCGGTCTCGTCGACACCGGGCAGTGGCGGCGACGCTACGAAACATCCGGATATGCCGGAAGTTTCGCCGAATGGGAAGCCGAGATCGCCGCCGACCGCGGCATCGGACTCGGCCGCTTCGGCAACGCCGACGAGGTCGCCTATCTCGTCGTCACCCTGCTCTCACCCCGCTCGTCGTACGTGACGGGCACGAGCATCGACGTGTGCGGCGGAGTCGCGCGCTATGTCT
>NZ_JBMBTE010000019.1:0-60870 GCF_048897285.1 Rhodococcus sp. O3 | reverse complement strand
GGCGTTTGGCCTCGCGTCGCGCCGACGGCTTCGCGTCCGGGCGGTGCGGCTCGGCGTGCAGGTGCGGTGCGCTGTGCCCGTTTCCCGAGGGCCCGTCCGGCGGCGGCCCGGCTTGCGCGAGGGTCCGGGCGGCCCGTTTGCTCACCGGTGGACGGCCGGGACCGTAGCCGACGAGCACCGGGGTCTGGGATTCGGCACCGGCGTCGTGTGGGCCTTCGCTGGGCACCGCGATCCGGATGATCGGTGCCCCGACCGGTACCGTCGTTCCGGGCTCGGCGAGCAGTTCCGCCACCGTCCCCGCGAACGGCGACGGCAACTCCACCACCGCCTTCGCCGTTTCCACCTCCGCGACCACCTGGTTGAGCTCGACGCGGTCGCCGACGGCTACCGTCCAGGACACGAGGTCGGCCTCGGTCAGGCCCTCACCGAGATCCGGCATCCGGAATTCCTTGACGGACTGGTTCATTCGGCGTGTCCCTTCAGGCGGTGTGTCCCCTCAGGCGGCGAGGCTGCGGTCCACGGCATCGAGGATGCGGTCGGGATCCGGCAGGTGGTACGCCTCGAGTTTCGCCGGCGGATACGGGATGTCGAATCCGCCGACGCGCAGCACCGGCGCCTCCAGCTGATAGAAGCACCGTTCGGAGATCTGCGCGGCGATTTCGGCGCCGAGCCCGCAATTCACCGGTGCCTCCTGCGTGACCACGAGCCGGCCGGTGCGGCGCACCGACGCCTCCACGGTGTCGACGTCGAGCGGCGACAGCGACCGCAGATCGATCACCTCGATCGAATGTCCTTCGGCCGCCGCGATATCCGCGGCCTGCAGGGCCGTCGTCAGCATCGCGCCGAACGTCACGAGCGTGACATCGGTACCCGGCCGGGTGACGCGCGCCCGGTCCAGCGGCAGTTCCGGTGGGGTGTCGAGGTCGACCTCGCCGCGATCCCAGTACCGGTGCTTCGGCTCGAGGAAGATCACCGGATCGTCCAGCGCCACCGCCTGCTGGATCATCCAGTAGGCGTCCGACGGGGTACCCGGGCTGACCACCCGCAGGCCCGCGGTGTGCGTGAAATACACCTCGGGGGACTCGGAATGGTGCTCGACGGCACCGATCCCGCCACCGTACGGAATGCGGATCGTGAGCGGCGCGGTGACCGTACCCGCGGTGCGGTAGTGGATCTTCGCGACCTGCGAGACGATCTGGTCGAAGGCCGGATAGACGAACCCGTCGAACTGGATCTCGCACACCGGCCGGTATCCGCGCAGCGCCATGCCGAAAGCTGTTCCCACGATGCCGGATTCGGCGAGGGGAGTGTCGAAGACCCGGTCGGTGCCGAAGTCCTTCTGCAACGTGTCGGTGACGCGGAAGACGCCGCCGAGCCGGCCGACGTCCTCGCCCATGATCACGACCTTGCGGTCGTGTTCGAGCGCGCGCCGCAACCCGGCATTGAGGGCGGCGCCGAGAGCCATCGTGGTGGTGGTCATGATCGTGCCTCCTCGTGCAGTGCGGCGTCGAACCCGGCGAGGTATTCGGCGTAGCGGGCGCGTTGGTCGTCGAGCACCCGGTGCTCGGTGGCGTAGACGTGGTCGAACATCGAGAGCGGTTCGGGGTCGGGGGCGGTGAGCGTGCCCGTGCGCAGCCGATCCGCGGCGGCGTCCGCGTCGGCCTGGACCGCGGCGAGATAGTCCTCGTCGGCGAGACCCTCGCGGTCGAGCAACAGCCGCACCCGGGTCAGCGGATCGCGTGCCCGCCACTCCTCCAGTTCGGCGGGGGTGCGGTAGCGGGTCGGGTCGTCGGACGTGGTGTGCGGGCCCATGCGGTAGGTGAGGGCCTCGACGAACGTGGGTCCTCCGCCTTCGCGGGCGCGGCGCGCGGCCTGCCGGGTGACGGCCAGGACGGCGAGGACGTCGTTGCCGTCGACCTGCACGGCGGGCATCCCGAACCCGGCGGCCCGGTGCGCCAGTGCCACCGGGCTCTGCACGTGCACCGGGGCGCTGATCGCCCAGTGGTTGTTCTGGCAGAAGAACACCACCCCGGCACTCCAGCTCACCGCGAAGCCGAGGGCCTCGGAGATGTCGCCCTGGCTGGTCGCGCCGTCGCCGAAGTAGGCGACGGTCGCGATCTCGGCGCCGTCGAGGTGGGCGCCCATCGCGTAGCCGGTGGCGTGCAGGCCCTGCGATCCGACGACGATCGCCGGGTTGGTGGTGTTGACGGTCGCCGGATCCCAGCCGGAATGCGAGCAGCCCCGCCACATCCGCGTCATGTCCGCGGGATCGACGCCGCGGCACCAGGCCACGCCGTGCTCGCGATAGCTGGTGAAGACGTAGTCGTCGGGTTCGAGTGCGTGCGCGGATCCGACCTGCGCGGCCTCCTGGCCGAGCAGGGGAGCCCACAGACCGAGTTCGCCCTGGCGTTGCAGGGCGGTGGCTTCGGTGTCGATGCGCCGCACGACGACGAGGTCGCGGTAGAGGGTGCGCAGGCGTTCGGGGCCGACATCGGCGACGAGCGCGGAATACTCCGGGTTGTGAACCCGTCGGCCGTCCGGCTGGATCAGCTGGACCGGATAGGCAATCTTGTCGACCACCGTGACCACCTCGTTCGGGTCGGCCCGGGCGCCCTTGTGGGGCGATCCCCGGGCATACCTGTGTTGTACTTCACATCATCCACGTCGGGGACAGCTGCGCAATCGCTTCACCCGCGATTGTGCAGAACGCACGGTTCGAGGGGGTCGAGCGCTGTCATACTGCGGAATATGACCAGTCTCGATGCGACCGACGCGCGGCTGCTGCTCGAGCTGACCCGCACGCCGCGGGCGACGGGAGTGGAGTTGGCGGCGCGGCTCGGGTTGTCGCGCAACACGGTCCAGGCTCGGCTCGCGCGCTGGGAGGCGGAGGGGGTGCTCGCGTCGTTCGAACGACGCGTCGACCCGCGCGCGCTGGGTTATCCGCTCGCCGCCTACGTCGCGACGCGCGTCGACCAGCACCGGCTCGACAGCGTCGTCGCGGCGCTGGCGGAGATCCCGGAGGTCACCGAGGTGTACGGCATGGCGGGGCAGACGGACCTGTCGGTGAAGGTTGTGGCGACCGACGCGGACGACCTGTACCGGCTGGCCGGGCAGATCCTCGAGATCCCGGGTGTCGAGCGCACGAACATGGCCTTGGTGATGCGGGAATTGGTGCCGCAGCGCACCGCCCCGCTGCTGCGGCGGCTGGCGCAGGGCTGAGGTTCCACCGTTCGGACGGCCGGGGCGGCGGCAGTGCTGGGCCCTGCCGCCGCCCACGGACCGTTCCGCCGTTAGAGGATCTCGTAGATGGTGGCGTTGGCGGTGCCGCCGCCCTCGCACATCGTCTGCAGACCGTAGCGACCACCGGTGCGACGCAGGTGGTGGATCAGCGTCGCGGCCAGGCGACCACCGGAGCCGCCGAGCGGGTGACCGAGCGCGATCGCACCGCCGAGCGGGTTCAGCTTCTCGATCGAGGCACCGGTCTCGCGCAGCCACGCCAGCGGCACCGACGCGAACGCCTCGTTGACCTCGAAGGCGTCGATGTCGTCGATCGTCAGACCCGACTTCTTCAGGGCCAGCGCGGTCGCCGGGATGGGGCCGGTGAGCATCTTGACAGGATCGTCGCCGGTTACGACGGCGGTGTGGACGCGCGCGAGCGGGGTCAGGCCCAGAGCCTTCGCCTTCTCCGAGGTGGTGACGAGGACGCCGGACGCTCCGTCGGAGATCTGCGAGGCGTTACCGGCGGTGACGACGCCGTTGTCGAGGAACGGAGCCTTGAGCCCGGCAAGCTTCTCGACGGTCGAGCCGCGGCGCACGCCCTCGTCGGTGTCGATCACGGTGCCGTCGGGCAGGGTGACCGGGGCGGTCTCGTCGGCGAACAGGCCCTCGTCCTGCGCGCGGGCGGCGCGCTCGTGCGACTGCACTGAGTATTCGTCGAGTTCGGTGCGGGAAAGGCCCCACTGCTCGGCGATGATCTCGGCGCCGACGCCCTGGTTGAAGCGGCCGTTGAAGCCGGGAGCGGTGAGCTCCTCGGAGTAGCGGTCGCGGGCCGGGCCGCCCATCGGACCGGTGCCCTCGGGGGAGGACGAGCCGAGCGGAATCGCGGACATGATCTCGACGCCACCGGCGACGACGAGGTCGGCCTGGCCGGAGATCACGGCGGCCGCGGCGGTCGAGATGGCCTGCTGGGAGGAGCCGCACTGCCGGTCGATGGTGAAGCCGGGGACGGATTCGGGCCAGCCGGCGCCGAGCACGGCCATGCGGCCGATGTTGCCGGACTGCATGCCCACCGACTGGACGGTGCCCCAGTGCACGTCGTCGACGAGGGCGGGATCGATTCCGGTCCGCTCGGCGATGGTGCGAAGGATGTGGGCGGAGAGCTCGACGGCGTGGACGCCGGACAGGCCGCCTCCGCGCTTGCCGATGGGGGTACGTACAGCCTCGACGATCACTGCATCGCGCATGTCTTCGGATCACTTCCTCTGGATGGAACTGCACAGTCCCGACGAAGTCTAATCCGGTAAATGAATACCCTGCCAAGCGGATGCTTGGTAGGGACCGCGATTCAGGGTGCGGGTCGTTCCGGCGCGCCCTTGACCAGCTGCATCACGGCCTTGCGGATCTCGTCCGGAATCGGCACCGGTCGGCGTGTGCGCGCGTCGACGTAGACGTGCACGAAACGTCCGGTCGCTGCCGGTGTCAGCGCTCCGTCCGGGCCCTCGCGGAAGATCGCCAGCTGGTAGGTGATGCTGCGTTTGCCGAGGCGGTCGACGTCGATGCCCACCTGCAACCGATCGGGGAACGACAGTTCCGCGATGTAGCGGCAGGAGGTTTCGGCGACCACACCGATGGCGTCGAGTTCGCGGATGTCCACACCGGTCGTCGCCATGAGCCAGCCGTTGACCGCGGAATCGAAGTACGAGTAGTAGGTGACGTTGTTGACGTGGCCGTAGTGGTCGTTGTCCGCCCAACGTGTCTGCATCGGCCACAGCGCCGGGAAGCGGGCCGGGTCGGGCTGCGCGTCGGGAGTCGTCGGCTGGCGGTTGGTCACTAGATCATTGTGTCAGGAAGCACCGAACTTCACCTGAAGAGAGACCGTCGAGGCTTGCTCGGGCCGAATCGTTACCGCTCCACAACCTTTCCTGTACCCGAATTCAACTGTTCGGACGACAGGACCGCGCGCACCGCGAGGCCCGCCACCAGCGCCCAGAAGGCCGCTCCGATGCCGAAGGCGCTCAGCCCCGACGCCGCGACCAGGAACGTCACGACCGCGGCTTCGCGACCGTCGGTGTCGCGCAACGAGGATGCGAGCGCACTGCCCAGGGTGGCCAGCAGTGCAAGCCCGGCAACCGTTTCGACGACCCCGGCCGGGGCGAGCGCCACCAGTGTCGCCACCGCGGTGGACAGCAGGGCGAGTGCCAGGTACGACCAGCCGGCCGTCCACGCCGCCACCCAGCGGCGGTTCGGGTCCGGGTCGGCCTCGGGCGCCGCCGACAGGGCCGCGCTGATCGCCGCCAGGTTGATGGCGTGCCCGCCGGACGGGGCGCCGAGCACGGTTCCGAGTCCGGTCACGGTCATCGCTGCGCGCCAGGGCGTTCGGTAGCCGAACGACGAGAGCACCGCGGTTCCAGGGATGTTCTGCGACGCCATCGTCACGATGTACAGCGGCAACGCGACGCCCAGCAGCGCCTGCCAGGTCCACGCCGGTGTGGTGAACGTCACCGAGGGCAGCAGATCCGCCGGCGCCGGACGAGTTCCGGAGCGCGCCAGGCCGATCGCGATCACCACCGTGGCCGCGGCGAATGCCGCCGGGACCGCCCATCGCGGGCGCAGTCGCAGCACGATCAACCAGGTCAGCGCGACCGGGGCGATGGCAGCGGGATCGGCCGCCAGCGAGGTCACCGGGGCCAGGCACAACGGCACCAGGACACCGGCGAGCATGGCCTGCGCCAGCGACGTCGGGATCGCCGCGATCAGGCGTCCCAGTCGGGGGGAAAGGCCGGTCAGCACCACGGCCAGCCCGACCGCGACGAACGCGCCGACCGCGGCGGGCCAGCCCCCGGCGACGGCACCGGTCCCGGCGAGCAGGGCGGCGCCCGGCGTCGACCAGGCCAGGGTGATCGGGATGCGATAGCGACGGGCCAGCCACAGGATGCCGACGCCCTGTGTCACGCACAGGGTGAGCAGGCCCGATGCGGCCTCCGGCCCGGACGCGCCCACTCCGTGCAGGCCGGTGAGCACGACCGCGAATGAACTGGTGAATCCGACCAGGGCCGTGACGATTCCGGCGCCGATCGGCTGGGAGAGCGGAACCGGTGTCTGCAAGTCGGTGGTCACCGACGGGATTCTGCCGCAGCCCGGGCCGCGGCGTCCGCTCGTACAGCATCGCCGCGGCGGACAAATAGAAGCATTCTCGGTGCACATTTTACTTTCTTAGGATTTTTAAATTGGTACTTGCTTAGGGTTCAGAAATTTGTATTTTTTTAGGATGCGTAAATTGACTGGTTTCGCGACATCGGCCGTAGTTCTCGCACTCGGTTGTGCTCTGGTTGCTCCCGCCGCAGGCGTCGCGGATACGGGTGCCCCTGCCTCGTCGCAGTGCGTGCCCGCGGCCTCCGGAATCGAACAGGCCCGCCTCGCCGAGGTCACCGATCCCACCGGTATCGACTCGTTCGACGCCGCGCGCGACCGCATCGCGCAGCTGCGCGAACTGCTCGTCCACAGTGGCGACTATCGCGGCACGTTCGTGCTGGCGTTCGACGAGATCCTCGAGCTGACCGCTCCGACGCTCAACGCCGGCATCTACGACGACGAGCAGTGGGCGAGCGATCTGGCCGTCGAGGTCGTGCGCCTGTACGTGGCGAACCTGCACGAGTACGTCACCGGCGGGACCCCGGCGCCGCACTGGGCCGACGCGTTCGCGCTCACCGAGCAGTGCGATCGCAGTCCCGGCCGGGTCCTGACCGCGGCGATCGTCGCGCACCTCGTCACCGACTTCCCCGAAGCGCTCGTCACCATCGGATCCGGTCCCGAGCACACGCGCGACTTCTACACGTTCGGGAACGCCCTCGTCGCCGCCGCACCGCGCATCGCCGAGGAGTTCAAGGCCGTGTACGGCACCGACCTCGGACCGTTCTTCACCGGCTGGTTCGTCGGCGATCTGCTCGGCGCCGAGCGGACCACGACGTTGATGTTCCAGTCCGCCCGGACGGTCGCGTGGGTCAACAACTTCGGCCTCCAGAATCCCGCGACCCACGATGCGACCCGTGCCGAGATGCGGATCGCCACCGCCGTGGCCGGCGAGGTTCTCGATCTGCTCGAGGAGGCGCGGACGATCTGAATCCGGCCCTCTTCGTCCGTGGATCCGACTACGGTCGATGCCGTCGGCCCACGGAGCCGAGAAATTCTCCGCGAAGTGTCGATCGCCGGCCGCGCCGCTCGACGTGTACGTGAACGGACCGGAGATGCGGTCCCGTGACGGAGGAGAACCTCATGAAGTACATGCTGATCCTGCGAGTCACCGACCAGGCCCTCGCAGCGTCGAAGGAAGCGGATTTCACGGAAATCGTCAACGCGATGGGCCGATACAACGAAGAGCTCATCAAGGCGGGGGTCATGCTCGCCGGGGAGGGGCTGTCCGACCCCGAGGAGGGATTCGTCGTCGACTTCGACTCCGATCCTCCACTCGTGTCGGACGGGCCCTACGGTGAGACCAAGGAGCTGTTCTCCGGCTACTGGGTCATCCAGACCGCGACGAAGGAAGAGGCAGCCGAATGGGCGAGGCGCTGCCCACTCGGCCCGGGCAGCAAACTGGAAGTGCGCAGGGTCAACGAGCTCGAGGAGTTCGACCAGAGCAACGAGTACATCCAGAAGGAAGCGGGCTGGCGCGAGCAGCTGGGCACGGACCGTCCGATCACCGGCTGAGCCGTGGGCGAGAACGCCGACGCAGAACGCGCACGCCGTGCCGTCGAGGCGGTGTGGCGCATCGAATCGGCGAAAATCGTTGCAGCGCTGACCCGTATGGTCGGCGACCTCGATCTCGCCGAGGACCTCGCCGGCCAGGCGCTGCTCGAAGCCATCGAGCAGTGGCCGGCCGGCGGGGTTCCCCGTAACCCTGCGGCCTGGCTGACCGCCGTCGCCAAACGCCGGGCGATCGACGGGTGGCGGCGGCGGGACCTGCTCGACGAGCGCTACGCGGCGATCGCGCGCGACCTCGACGCGTCGCGCTTCGACGACGAGGCCTGGGATCCCGATCGCATCGACGACGACGTGCTCCGCCTGATGTTCATCGCGTGCCACCCGGTGCTGGGCCGCAAAGCGCAGGTCGCGTTGACGCTCCGGGTGGTCGGCGGCCTGACCACCGAGGAGATCGCCCGCGCCTTCATGATCCCCACCGCGACGGTGCAGCAACGCATCGTTCGCGCCAAGAAGACCCTCACCGCGGCCAAAGTTCCGTTCGAGGTGCCGCCGCGGGCGGAGTTCGCGAACCGGCTGAGCGCCGTCCTCAACGTGCTCTACCTGGTATTCAACGAGGGATACGCCGCGACCTCGGGATCCGAATGGATGCGGGCGGATCTCGGGGCCGAGGCGTTGCGGCTCGCCCGGATCCTCGCCGAACTCGTGCCGCAGGAACCCGAAGCCCACGGGCTCGTCGCCCTGATGGAACTCACGGCGGCGCGTTTCGGCGCCCGCACCACGCCGACGGGAGAGCCGATCCTGCTGGCCGACCAGGACCGCACGCGCTGGGATCGCGCCCAGATCACCCGCGGCGTCGCTGCTCTCGCCCGTGCCGACGCGGTCGGCCGGGGTCGCGGACCGTACGCCCTGCAGGCGGCGATCGCCGAGTGTCACGCGCGCGCGGCAACTTTCGAGGACACCGATTGGGAGACGATCGTGCTTCTCTACGAGGCGCTCGGGCAGGTCGCGCCGTCGCCGGTGGTCGAACTCAACCGCGCCGCGGCCGTGTCCATGGCGTACGGCCCGGCGCCCGCGCTGGAATACGTCGACAAGCTCGTCGCCGACGGCGAACTCGCCGGCTACCACCTGTTGCCGAGTGTGCGCGGCGAGCTGCTCCGGCAGCTGGGCCGCATCGACGAAGCCCGCGCCGAACTGCTCGAGGCCGCGCGGCTGACCGGCAACGAACGGGAGCGCGCGGTCCTGCTCGCGAAGGCCGAGGAACTGCGCGACCGGCCGTGATCGGCACCGTCAGGAGCGGGAGAACTCCGACGCGCGGTGCACCTGCTCGGGCGTCGGGGTCACACCCGTGTACAGCGCGAACTGCAACGCCGCCTGCAGCGCGATCACCTCGGCGCCGGTGATGACCGTGTGACCGTGGGCGCGCCCTGCCCGGATCAGCGGTGTCTCGGGCGGCATCGCGACCACGTCGAAGACCACCGTCGCGGCCTCGACCGCGGCGGACGGGAACGGAAGCGCCTCGGCTTCGGGACCACCCGCCATGCCGATCGGGGTCGCGTTGATCAGCACGGCGGGGGAGGAGTCGCCGAGGTCGGCGCGCCACACGTATCCGTACCGGTCGGCGAGCGCGGTCCCGGCGGCCTCGTTCCGCGCGACGACGGTGACGTCGGTGAAGCCGTGTTCCCGGACCGCCGCGACCACCGCCTTGGCCATGCCGCCGCTGCCCGCGACCGCGACCGACAGCCCCGGATCGACGCCGTGCTCGCGGAGCAGATCCAGCACCGCCTGGAAGTCGGTGTTGTAGGCGTGCAGCACCCCGTCCTCGTTGACGATGGTGTTGACCGAATCGATCGCACGGGCCGACTCGTGCATCACGTCGACGAGCGGGATCACCTTCTCCTTGAACGGCATCGACACCCCGGCACCCCGGATGCCGAGCCCGCGGATACCCGTGACCGCGGCCTCGATGTCGGTGGGCGCGAACGCCTTGTACACGTAGTCCAGGCCGAGTTCGTCGTACAGGTAGTTGTGGAATCGGGTGCCGATGTTGCTGGGCCGGCCCGACAGCGAGATGCACAGCCGGGTGTCCTTGTTGATCCGCGGAGCCATGACCTCCAACCTAAACCCGCTGCACCCCGCGAGGCACTCGGTCTGCGCTCGGAGATGGCGGTCGGTGTACCGACATGTCGGTACCTCAACCACCAGAGCCGGCGCCTCCGACGCGGACGAACCGGGCATGGGCGACCGAGGGGGACGAGACGAACTCGACGCACTCGAAATCGGTGGTGAGCACGTCGTCGTCGAACACGCGCTCGCCGCGGCCGAGCAGCACCGGCACGATCGCCAGATGCAACTCGTCGACCAAACCCGCGCGCAGGTACTGCCGGACGGTCGCGGGACCACCTCCGACCCGCACATCCGCACCGCCGGCGGCCTCGACGGCCTGTTCGAGCGCGTCCTCGATGCCGCCGGTGACGAAGTGGAAGACGGTGCCGCCGCCCAGGGCGATCGGATCGCGGGGATGGTGGGTGAGTACGAAGACCGGGTGATGGAAGGGCGGTTCGTCGCCCCACCAGCCCGACCACTCGTCGCTGTCCTCCCATCTCCCGCGGATGGGGCCGAACATGTTGCGGCCCATGATCGTTGCGCCGATCCCGTCGATCCCGCGGGCCATGAAGTCGTCGTCGACCCCGGTCTCTCCGCCGTCCTTCCCGAACGACCGGTGGAAGGACCGGGTCTCGTGCACCCACCCGAGGATCCGTTCCCCGCCGATCCCGCCGGGGTTCTGCAGGCTCTGATCCGGCCCGGCGGAACAGCCGTCGACCGTGATCGCGAAATTCTGTACCCGAAGCCGTGTCATCGTCGAACTCCTTCGAATCGTCCGGTTGAAATCGTTCCCGTGTCACAGTGAAGTCGGAGACCGTGCCGCGAAGTCGGAGACCGTGCCGCCGTCCGGACATCGGCGAACAGAAATGCGCGATCCGCGATGTCCGGATCGGCCCTGCGACTCCGACTCGGGGGTGAAGCCCCATCCGGGGGCATGGCAGAGGAGACGACCGTGAAATACATGCTGTTGATCTACAACCGTCCCGGCTTCGTCGAGGAACTGAGCGACACCGCGCGGGAGGAACTGTTCGGGGAGGTCGACGCGATCATGGCCGAACTCACCGAATCCGGTGAACTCGTCGGCGGGCAGGCCCTGACCGACCCGTCCACCGCCCGCACCGTGCGGCAGGGGGCGACCGCCGCGCACACCGTCACCGACGGTCCGTTCATGGAGAGCAAGGAACAGTTCTGCGGCTACGTCGAGGTCGATGTCGACAGCCTGGACCGGGCCGTGGAGATCGCCGCGCGCTGGCCCGACGTGCGCTACGGCGGGGCGATGGAGGTCCGGGCCGTGATGCACGACGGCGGGGCCGAGATGTGAGCGACCCGCAGGACCTGCTGCGCACCCTCGCGCCGCAGGTCCTCGGGTACCTCGCGGCGCGGCACGGACAGTTCGACGCGTGCGAGGACGCGGTGCAGGAGGCGTTGCTCGCCGCGCACCGGCAGTGGCCGGTCGAGGGCGTGCCGTCGAATCCGCGCGGCTGGCTGATCACCGTCGCGCAGCGGCGGCTCACCGATGAGTGGCGCAGCGACAGCGCGCGCCGCGACCGCGAACATGCCTGGGCGGCAACGGAACCGGACCGAACCGTCACCGATCTCACCGACGCCGGGCATCAGGGTGACGACACGTTGACAGTGCTGTTCCTGTGCTGTCATCCGGCGCTGTCGCCGTCCTCGCAGATCGCGCTGACCCTGCGCGCGGTCGGGGGACTCGACACCGCGCGCGTCGCGCGGGCGTTCCTGGTGCCGGAAACGGCGATGACCCGGCGCATCACCCGCGCCAAACAGGCGATCCGCGACGCCGGGGCGACCTTCACGCTGCCCGCTGCGGCGGACCGCGCCGAACGGTTGCAGGCGGTTCGCCACGTGCTCTATCTGATCTTCAACGAGGGCTACACCAGTTCCGGGGGACCGTCCCTGATCTCGCACGAACTCAGCGCCGAAGCGATCCGCCTGACCCGCCTGCTGCACGCGCTGCTGCCCGAGGACGCCGACACCACCGGCCTGCTCGCGCTCATGCTGCTCACCGATGCCCACCGCGACGCCCGGACCGACCCCTCCGGCGCCCTGATCCCTCTCGCCGAGCAGGACCGGACCCGCTGGGACCGGGCGCAGATCGACGAGGGAACCGCGCTGGTCACGGCCGCGCTCACCGCCGCCCCGCCCGGGCCGTACCAACTGCAGGCCGCGATCGCCGCGGTGCACGCGGAGGCCACCCGCGCCGAGGGTACCGACTGGGCGCAGATCGTCGCCCTGTACCGGGTGCTGGAACACGTCGCCCCCAATCCGATGGTCACGGTGAACCGGGCGGCCGCCGAGGGCATGCTCGAGGGCCCGCGCGCCGGGCTGGATCTCCTCGCGACGGTGGCCGACGACCGGCGGCTCGCCGGCAACCACCGGGCGGTCGCGGTCCGGGCGCACCTGCTGGAGATGGCGGGTGAGGCTGCCGCTGCGCGCGCGGCGTACCTCGACGCGGCCAGGCTGACGGCGAGCGTTCCCGAACAGCGCTATCTGCAGGGACGGGCGGCGCGGCTGTCGCCGACCGGGATGCCTGAGGAGCATCGGGACAGGTCGCGGTCGCGTCGGTGAGCGCGCGGTGGTCGGCCGCGGTCACCGACAGTCCGTACCGCACCGCGACCGTCAGGTACTTGCCCGCGAACCAGCAGCGGGTGCTCGACGCGGGCGGCAGCCAGTCGGCGGGAGTGCGGTCGCGTTTGTCCTCGTTGGCCTCACCGTCCACGGCGACGAGGTTGAAGTCGATGTCGTTGGCGAACTGCCGGCGCAGCTGCGGTGGCCACGTCGCGGCGCCGAGGTCCCACGCCGCTGCCAGGGGAAAGATGTGGTCGACGTGCACCGCCCGGGCGTCGCTGCGCCGGAACAGGATTCGCTCTCCCGTGTACGGGTCGTCGAGGGTTCCCGACAGCACGACGCAATCGCCCGTGCCGGGACGGAACGTCGCCTCGCGCAGGTCGCGCGCAAGCACGTTGTTGCGGGTGTCGCAGCCGTCGTGCCCACCACGACCGGGATGGTCGTCCGACCAGGCCGGCCCGAAGACGCACGCTTCGCCGGTGTCGCAGCCGCGCTGATATCCCGGCACGTGCGGACGCCGGAACACCACTTCGACGCCGGCGAGCAACCGCCCGAGGTCTTCGCGGGACGGGCTGCCGGGCGCGGCCGGCCCCGTCGGCCCGGTTCGTTCCCATCCCAGCGACGCGACGATCGCGACCGCCACCACCACGACCCAGACGCCCCTGCCCCCGCGCACCGGCCGATCGTCGCAGCAGGCACCGACAACCGGGATCGATCAGCCCCGGGTGCTCATCCGTCGACGGTCAACGGAAACCGGGCAGCGTGGATCGACGAGACGGTTCGGCCGTCGTGCCCGATGATCCACGATCCGCCGCTCTGCTTGCACTGGGCGATCCGGTCGAACACGGTGAGCAGGAAGAAGATCGCCTGCTCGGGACTGGCGGTCGCGGCCAGGCGATGGGATTCGCCGTGTTTGGTGCCGTCGAGCCACACCCCGCACTGGCCGTCCAGCCGCAGGGTGGTGACGTGACCGGAATCGACGAACGCGTACTTGACCTGTTCCCAGGGGGTGTTGGAGCTGTAGGTCTGCTCGAGGACCTGGATCAGAATCGTCATGGCGGACTCCTGGTGAGGGACCTGTTCACCAGTGTCCCAGTGTCGTTCCCGCTGTGCGCCCGATCCGCGGGTGCGCTCAGCGAACCGTGATGACGACCTTGCCGCGGGCATGGCCGCCTTCGACGACGGCGAGCGCCGCACCCGCCTCCCGCAGCGGGAACGTCCGCTCGACGTGCGGGTCCACGGTGCCGTCCGCGACGAGAGCCGCAACGGCCGCGAACACCTCGGTGGTGCGTCGCCGTTCCACTCCGGAACCGCCCAGTTCCGCCGCCCCGGCCGGATCGGCGACGCTGACGATGCGGGCTCCGGGAGCGGCCGCGGCGAACGCCCGGAGGGTCGCGCCGCCGACCAGGTCGACGATCGCGGTGATGCCGGAAGCGGCGGCGCCGGAAACACGGTCGGCCGCGTCGTCGCCGGATTCGATCCAGGTGGCGCCGTTGCCTTCCACCAGGTCCCGCTTGCCGGCCGACGCGACCCCGAGCACGGTTGCGCCGCGAGCCCGCGCGAGCTGGGTCGCGGCTGATCCGACGCCCCCGCCGGCACCGATCACCAGCACGGTGTCCTCGTCCGTGATCGCGAGTGCGTCGACGATGTCGAATGCGGTGCCCAGCGCCACCGGGACGGTCGCGGCGGCGGCGAAACTCACCGGCTCCGGTTTGCGGGCGGCGCTGTGCGCGTTGAGCAGGGTGTACTCGGCGTATCCACCGAACCCGGTCGCGGTCGCGCCGAAGACCGCGTCCCCGATCGCGAAGCCGTCGACGCGGTCGCCGACGGCGGTGACGACACCGGACACCTCCCGGCCCAGCACGGCCGGCAGGGTCACGGGCACCGTGTCCTTGCGGGTGCCCGCCCGGACCTTCCAATCGGCCGGGTTCACGCCCGCCGCGTGCACCGCCACCAGCAACTGCCCGGGACCCGGTACGGGGAAGTCGGGGTCGAGGAACTGCTGGGTTTCGGGGCCGCCGTATTCGGCGAAACCGTAGGCGAGGGGCATGCGCTCAGCCTAGGGCGGCTCCGCCGCCGGTGTGTCTTTGTGGCGGCCCTGACCGCCGGAAAGACGCACCGGCGCCGAAGGCGCACACGCCTGGCACCATGGTGGGCATGTTGCACGGGGTCTGGTCACCGGGATCGGGTCTGTTGTTGTGGCGCGACCCCTCGGCCCCGCGCGACGACGACCTGCTGCCGTCGGTGCTGCGGCGCTGGACCGACCGCCCGTTCCGGCATCGCGTCGAGCTGAAACTGCTCGGGGACGACGAGCCGCGCACCCTGCCCGCGGTCGCCGTGGCACCTCCGGATGCTGCCCAGCTCCTGCTGGATCTGCCGCGCCGGCCCGACGGCGTGTCCGGGGACCTGCGTTTCCTCGCGCACGTCGCCCGCGGCATCGAACGCTGGGCTCAGGCAGGCCGCGTCGCACCCCAGATGCATCGCGCCGAGAAGCAGTGGTGGGTGCGCTGGCAGTTGCTCGGCGGGGAGCGGACCCGCGCGTGGAAGGCGGAACTGGTCGCCGCGATGCCCCCGGTGCAGCGGCAGCTGGGCAATCCGTCGCGGCTGCTCGAGAACCTGTGCACCGAACTCACCGACCCGATCACCCGGTCGATGCTCGGGTCCGGCACCTCGCTGCATCCGCTGATCGCGGCGCTGACCGAGGGGGCGCCGCACCACGCGGGCACCCAGCGCATGGCCGACGCGCTCGACGAGTGGCGCGCGAGCCTGTCGGGCAACGAACCCGACCTGGTGCTGCGGCTCGTCGAACCCGACGAGGCCGACGATCCCGCGGACGCCCTGTGGCGGCTCGAGGTGTGCCTGCGGTCGGAGGGCCAGGCCCCGGCGCCGGTGCCGATCGGCGGCACCGACGCGGAACTGCTGCAGATCGGCATCCGCAAGCTCGGCGCCGCGTTGAAGGCCTACCCGCGGCTGCAGGACGTGCCCCGCGACCCCGACAGCCTGGACCTGCTGCTGCCCACGCCCGTCGTCGTCGACCTCGTCGAGCACGGCGCGCGTGCCTTGCAGGACACCGGCGTGGCGCTGCTGCTCCCGCGCGCGTGGGCGACGGTCGAACCGTCGCTGCGGTTGCGTGTCGAGTCCGCCGCCGCCCCGGTCGCGGCCGAGGAGAGCGCGGTCGGCATGAACGCGATCGTCTCGTACGAATGGCAGCTCGCGGTGGGCGACATGCTGCTCAGCGCGACCGAGATGGAACAGCTCGTCGCCGCCAACAGCGACCTGGTCAAGTTGCGCGGCAAGTGGGTCAAGGCGGACGCCGCCGCGCTGGCCCAGGCCGCCCGGTACGTGACCCGCAATTCCGGGCAGGACACCACCCTCGGCTCGTTGTTCGCGCAGTTCACCGGCGACGACGTGCCGCCCGCCGAGGTCACCGATATCAGTGCCTCCGGCTGGGTCGCGACGCTGCTCGACGGGCAGGCACACCCGGAACCGGTCCCGGCCCCGGCCGGTCTGCACGCGACCCTCCGGCCCTACCAGCAGCGCGGTCTGGACTGGCTGGCGTTCATGAGCGGACTCGGACTCGGGGCGGTGCTCGCCGACGACATGGGTCTGGGCAAGACCGTGCAGGTGCTGGCGTTGCTGGTGCACGAACGCACCCGTGGCCCGGTCCGGCCGACGCTGCTGGTGTGCCCGATGTCGGTGGTCGGCAACTGGCAGCGCGAGGCCGCGAAATTCGCGCCCGGCCTGCGCGTCCACGTCCACCACGGGTCGGGCCGGTTGCGCGACGACGACCTGGCGGCCGTGGTCGACGACAGCGACCTGGTCATCACCACCTACGCGATCGTCGCCCGCGACCTGGCACACGTGCGGGCGCTGCCCTGGCATCGGGTGGTGCTCGACGAGGCGCAGCACGTGAAGAACGCGAACACCGCGCAGTCCCGCGCGGTGCGGTCGGTCGCGGCCTCGCATCGCATCGCGTTGACCGGCACGCCCGTGGAGAACCGGCTCGAGGAACTGAGGTCGATCCTCGACTTCGCGAATCCGCGGCTGCTGGGTTCGCCGGCGTCGTTCCGGGCCCGGTTCGCGGTGCCCATCGAACGCGAACGCGACGCGGCGGCCGCGGCCCGGCTGCGGGCACTGACCGCCCCGTTCGTGCTGCGCCGCGTCAAGACCGACCCGGACGTGATCGCCGACCTGCCCGAGAAGTTCGAGCAGACCGTCCGCGCGAACCTCACCGCGGAGCAGGCCGCGCTGTACCGGGCGGTCGTCGACGACATGATGCGCAAGATCAAGGAGAAGGAGGGGATGGCCCGCAAGGGCGCGGTCCTCGCGGCGCTGACCCGGCTCAAGCAGGTGTGCAACCATCCGGCGCACTATCTCGCCGACGGATCGCCGGTGCTGCGCCGCGGCCGCCACCGCTCCGGCAAGCTCGGCCTGGTCGAGGACATCGTCGAGTCGGTGCTCGCCGACGGCGAGAAGGTCCTGCTGTTCACCCAGTTCCGCGAGTTCGGTGCGCTCATCGCCCCCTATCTCGCCGAGCGGTTCTCCACGCAGGTGCCCTTCCTGCACGGCGGGGTGTCCAAGACCCGCCGCGACGCGATGGTCACCGGGTTCCAGGAACCGGACGGACCTCCGATCATGCTGCTCTCGCTCAAGGCCGGCGGAACCGGACTCAATCTGACCGCGGCCAATCACGTCGTGCACCTGGACCGATGGTGGAATCCGGCGGTGGAGAATCAGGCCACCGACCGTGCGTTCCGGATCGGCCAGCGGCGCGACGTGCAGGTGCGCAAGCTCGTGTGCGTCGGCACCGTCGAGGAACGGATCGACGAGATGCTCACCGGTAAACAGGAACTCGCGGACCTCGCGGTGGGTGTGGGGGAGAACTGGATCACCGAGCTGTCCACCGACCAACTCCACGCCCTGCTGACCCTGAGCGACGACGCGGTGGGTGAATAAACATGGCGCGAAACAACTTCCGCAGATACGGCACACCGATCCGCGTCGACGGCGGCATCGAGGCCCGCACCAAACGCGGCGCGATCGGGCGTAGCTGGTGGTCGAAGGAACTGATCGGTGCCATGGAGCAGGTCGCCGACAAGGGCCGGCTGACCCGCGGCCGCACCTACGCGCGCTCCGGGCAGGTGCTCTCGATGCGGCTCGAGCCGGGCGCGGTCGTCGGCGACGTGCAGGGCAGCCAGCTGCGCCCGTTCACCGCGACCGTCACGGTCCGCACCCTCGACGAGGAGGCGATCGCCGAACTGGTCGAGCAGGTGCGTTCGGCGCCCGGGATGCTTGCGCGGCTCGCGGCCGGGGCGCTACCGGAGGAGCTGGGGCCGCTGCTCCTGCCGCGACGCGCCGGGGAGCTCGACTTCGACTGCACCTGCCCCGACGACGGCTGGCCCTGCAAACACGCCGCGGCGGTGGCGTATCTGCTGGCCGAACACGTCGACGAACACCCGCTGGCCGTGCTCACCCTGCGCGGTGTGGGCCTCGAGCGGCTGATCGGCGAGGTCGATGCGTCGGAGCCGCCCGCCGACGACTTCTACGGCGACGACACGGAACTGCCGGAACTGCCGATGGAGCGGTTCCGCCCGGCGCTCGAGGATCTGGACCCGATGCTGCTGCGGCGTGCGCTGCGCGCGGGCGGCACGGACGAGGCCGTCGTCATCCGCGCGGTCTCCGACCTGGAGGATCTGTACCGCCGCCTGCGATGATGCGGCGTCGCCGGGACCCGGCAAGATGTGACGGTAGACATACATGGACTTCCAACTATAGGATGGACACAGACTTCGAGGGGCGCTTTCGGTGCCCTACGTCCGAACCGTCGATCAGCAAAGGACTCGCGACAATGAGCATTCGTGAACTCACCCACTTCATCGGTGGCGAGCACGTCGCCGGGACATCCGGGCGATTCGGGGACGTCTTCGACCCCAACACCGGCGAGGTGCAGGCACGCGTCCCGCTCGCCACCCAGGCCGAGGTCGAAGCCGCCATCGCCAACGCCGAAGAGGCCCAGAAGGTGTGGGCGTCGTGGAACCCGCAGAAGCGCGTCCGCGTGCTGATGCGGTTCCTGCAGCTCGCGCAGGACAACATGGACGAACTCGCCCGGCTGCTGTCGAGCGAGCACGGCAAGACCATCCCCGACGCCAAGGGCGACGTCCAGCGCGGCCTCGAGGTCGTCGAGGTCGCTCTCGGTGCCCCGCACCTGCTCAAGGGTGAATACACCGAGTCCGCCGGCACCGGCATCGACGTCTACTCGATGCGCCAGCCCCTCGGCGTCGTCGCCGGCATCACCCCGTTCAACTTCCCCGCGATGATCCCGCTGTGGAAGGCCGCCCCGGCGCTCGCGGCCGGTAACGCGTTCGTTCTCAAGCCCTCCGAGCGCGACCCCTCGGTGCCGCTGCGCCTCGCGGAGCTGTTCCTCGAGGCCGGCCTGCCCGCCGGTGTCTTCAACGTCGTCAACGGCGACAAGGAATCCGTCGACGTCCTGCTCAACGATCCGCGTGTCAAGGCCCTCGGCTTCGTCGGCTCCACCCCGATCGCGCAGTACATCTACGAGACCGCCGCGAAGAACGGCAAGCGCGCACAGTGCTTCGGCGGCGCGAAGAACCACGCGATCATCATGCCGGACGCCGACCTCGACCAGGTCGCGGACGCACTCGTCGGCGCCGCCTACGGCTCGGCCGGTGAGCGCTGCATGGCGCTGTCCGTCGCCGTCCCGGTCGGTGAGGAGACCGCCGACCGCCTCGTCGCCAAGCTCCAGGACCGCATCGCCGAGCTGCGCATCGGCACCAGCTTCGACGAGAAGGCCGACTTCGGTCCGCTCGTGACCGCCGCCGCTCGCGACCGCGTGCACGACTACATCGCCAAGGGTGTCGAGGAAGGTGCCGAGCTCGTCGTCGACGGCCGCGGCTTCGTCCTCGAGGGCAACGAGAACGGCTTCTTCTCCGGCGCGACCCTGTTCGACAAGGTCACCACCGACATGTCGATCTACCGCGAGGAGATCTTCGGCCCGGTGCTCACCGTCGTGCGCGCCCGCGACTACGAGGACGCGCTGCGTCTGCCGACCGAGCACGAGTACGGCAACGGCGTCGCCATCTTCACCCGCGACGGCGACACCGCCCGCGACTTCGCCACCCGCGTCCAGGTCGGCATGGTCGGCGTCAACGTCCCGATCCCGGTGCCGATCGCCTACTACACCTTCGGCGGCTGGAAGGCCTCCGGCTTCGGTGACCTCAACCAGCACGGTCCCGACGCCTTCCGCTTCTACACCAAGACCAAGACGATCACGCAGCGCTGGCCGTCCGGCGTCAAGGAGGGCGACCTCGAGGGTGCCCACGTGAGCGACACCGACCACTTCGTCATCCCCACGATGGACTGAGCGCCTCGGACCGGACCGGACGACAGACCCAGACAGGATCAGCATGTTCACCCTCACCGACGACGACCGGGCGATCCGCGACACCGCCCGCGACTTCGCCACCGAGTACCTGGCACCGAACGCAGTGGAATGGGACCAGGCCAAGCATTTCCCGGTCGACGTGATGCGCAAGGCCGCGGCACTCGGCATGGGCGGCATCTACGTCCGCGAGGACGTGGGCGGCTCCGGACTGCGTCGACTCGACTCGGTGCGGATCTTCGAGGAGCTCGCCAAGGGCTGCCCGTCGATCGCCGCGTACATGTCCATCCACAACATGGTCACGTGGATGATCGACAAGTTCGGCAACGACGATCAGCGGCGCCGCTGGGTGCCGGGGCTGTGCTCGATGGAACAGCTCGGCAGCTACTGCCTCACCGAACCGGGCGCAGGCTCGGACGCGGCGGCCTTGAGCACCAAGGCCGTCCGCGACGGTGACGACTACGTGCTCACCGGCGTCAAGCAGTTCATCTCCGGCGCCGGCACGTCCGACGTGTACGTCGTGATGGCGCGGACCGGCGAACCCGGCCCGCGCGGCATCTCGGCGTTCATCGTCCCGAAGGACACGCCGGGTCTGTCGTTCGGCGCGAACGAGAAGAAGATGGGCTGGAACGCCCAGCCCACCCGCCAGGTCATCCTCGAAGGCGCGCGGGTGCCGGCGGAGAACCTGCTCGGCGCCGAGGGCGGCGGCTTCCGCATCGCGATGCAGGGCCTCAACGGCGGTCGCCTCAACATCGCCGCGTGCTCGGTCGGCGGCGGCCAGACCGCCCTCGACCGCACCGTCGCCTACCTCGCCGAACGCAAGGCGTTCGGCGACCGGCTCCTCGACTCCCCGGCGCTGCAGTTCCGCCTCGCGGACATGCGCACCGAACTCGAGGCGGCCCGGACGCTGCTGTGGCGGGCGGCGGACGCTCTCGACCAGGGCGCCGACGACGTCGTCGAACTGTGCGCGATGGCAAAGCGTTTCGCCACCGACGCCGGTTTCGAGGCCGCGAACGAGGCGCTGCAGCTGCACGGCGGCTACGGCTATCTCGCCGAGTACGGTATCGAGAAGATCGTGCGGGATCTGCGTGTGCATCAGATCCTGGAAGGAACCAACGAGATCATGCGGGTGGTCGTCGCGCGCAGCGTGGTGGCCGCGGCGCAGACAGGAGCGGCATGACCGGGCAGGAACCGGAAGTTCTCGTCGAGGTGTCGAACGGCGTCGGCCGTCTGACCCTCAATCGCCCCAAGGCGATCAACGCTCTCAACCACGGCATGGTCCGTACCATCGCCGAAAATCTCCGCACATGGGCCGACGACGACTCGATCCGGGCCGTCGTCGTGTCCGGGGCGGGGGAGCGGGGGCTGTGCGCCGGCGGTGACATCGTCTCGATCTACCACGACGCCAAGGACGGCGGCACCGGATCGCAGGAGTTCTGGCGCGACGAGTACATCCTCAACGCCGCGATCGGCCGCTACCCGAAGCCCTACGTGGCGATCATGGACGGCATCGTGATGGGCGGCGGCGTCGGCATTTCCGCCCACGGCAACGTGCGGGTCGTCACCGAACGCTCCACCATCGCCATGCCCGAGGTCGGCATCGGCTTCGTCCCCGACGTCGGCGGCACCTACCTGCTCTCGCGTGCCCCCGGTGAACTCGGCACCCACATCGCGCTCACCACCGGCCGGCTGAAGGCGGGCGACGCGATCGCCCTCGGCTTCGCCGACCACTTCGTCCCGTCCGAGTCGCTCGACAAGTTCGTCGGGGCGATCGGAAGCGCCGGGCTCGACGACGCGATCGCCGAATACTCCCGTCCTGCACCGGAATCCGAACTGCTCGCACAGCAGTCCTGGATCGACGCCGCCTACTCCGCGGACACCGTCGAGGAGATCGTCGAACGCCTGCAGGCCTCCGGCCTCCCCGAAGCACAGGCCACCGCCGAGCAGATCCTCGGCAAGTCGCCCGTCGCGCTGAAGGTCACGCTGCGCTCGCTGCGGCAGGCCCGGGAGGCCGGCAGCCTCGAGCAGGTGCTCGACGAGGAATACCGGGTGTCGCTCGCGTCGCTGAAGTCGCACGACCTCGTCGAGGGCATCCGTGCCCAGGTCGTCGACAAGGACCGCAACCCGCAGTGGTCGCCGGCCACCCTCGCCGACGTGACCACCGCCGACGTCGATGCCTACTTCCAGCAGCTCGGCGAGCTCGAACTCGGCCTCGCCGCATCCCAAGGAGAATGACATGAGTGCTCTCCCCACCGTCGCGTTCCTCGGTCTCGGCCACATGGGCGGGCCGATGGCCGCGAACCTCGTCAAGGCCGGCTACTCGGTCACCGGATTCGACCCGGTACCCGCCGCCCAGGAACAGGCGACCAAGGACGGAATCACCGTCGTGGCCTCCGCCGTCGAGGCCGTGCGCGACGCCGACGTCGTCATCACCATGCTGCCCAACGGCAAGCTCGTGCTCGATCTCTACGACGAGATCCTGCCCGCCGCCAAGCCGAACACCCTGTTCATCGACAGCTCCACCATCGACGTCGCCGACGCCCGCGAGGCGGCCGAACGCGCCCACAAGGCCGGACATCGCGCCATCGACGCCCCCGTCTCCGGCGGCGTCGCGGGTGCCGCCGCCGGCACGCTGGCGTTCATGGTCGGCGGTTCCGAGGACGACTTCGCCACCGCGCAGCCGCTGCTCGACGTCATGGGCAAGAAGGTCGTGCACTGCGGCGCCTCCGGTGTCGGGCAGGCCGCGAAGATCTGCAACAACATGATCCTCGGCGTGTCGATGATCGCGATCAGCGAGGCGTTCGTGCTCGGCGAGAAACTGGGCCTGAGCAACCAGGCGCTGTTCGACGTCGCGTCCAACGCGTCCGGCCAGTGCTGGGCGCTGACCAGCAACTGCCCGGTCCCCGGACCGGTCCCGACGACTCCGGCGAACAACGACTACCAGCCGGGCTTCGCGGCAGCACTCATGGACAAGGACCTCGGACTGGCCGCGAACGCGCTGCGGGCCAACGGAGTGGAGGGCGAACTCGGGCTGCGCGCGGCCGAGCTCTACCATCGGTTCAACACCGGTGGCGGTGGCGGACTCGACTTCTCCGCCATCATCACCGACATCCGTGCCCGTTCGAATGCAGAGGACAACCAGTGACCGATTTCGAGACCATCCTGCTCGACCGCAAGGGTCGCGTGGGACTCATCACGCTCAACCGGCCCAAGGCGCTCAACGCGCTCAACAGCCAGCTGATGCGCGAAGTGGTCGCAGCCGTCGAGGAACTCGACGCCGACCGCGAGATCGGCGCGATCGTCATCACCGGCTCGGAGAAGGCGTTCGCAGCCGGCGCCGACATCAAGGAGATGGCGCCGAAGACCTACTCCGAGGCGTACGGCGAGGACTTCTTCTCCGACTGGGACAAGATCTCGTCCGCCCGTACCCCGATCATCGCCGCGGTCTCCGGCTACGCGCTGGGCGGCGGCTGTGAGCTGGCGATGCTGTGCGACTTCATCATTGCGGCGGACACCGCGAAGTTCGGGCAGCCCGAGATCAAGCTGGGCGTCATCCCGGGCATCGGCGGTTCGCAGCGCCTGACCCGCGCCGTCGGCAAGGCGAAGGCCATGGACATGTGCCTGACCGGACGCAACATGGATGCCGAGGAAGCCGAACGCGCCGGCCTGGTTTCGCGCATCGTGCCGGCCGCCGAGCTGCTCGACGTCGCGCTCGAGACCGCAACCACCATCGCGTCGATGTCGCTGTCCGCGGCCATCATGGCGAAGGAAGCGGTCAACCGCGCGTTCGAGACGACCCTCGCCGAGGGCGTGAAGTTCGAACGGCGCCTGTTCCATTCGACGTTCGCCACCGCCGACCAGAAGGAAGGCATGGCCGCGTTCATCGAGAAGCGCACGCCGGAATTCAAGCACGCATAGCGTGGTGTTCGAGCACGCCTGAGCGTGATACGACTGCAGGGCCGACCCGGAAGGGTCGGCCCTGCAGTCGTTTTCGTGATCTGGATCGGCGCCGTCACCACTTGGTGGGCGCGCCACCGGTGTCGAAGTCGCCGGCGTCGTGCCGCATTCCGGCCAGGATGCGCAGCAGCGGCTCGAGTTGATCGTCGGGAATGCCGGGTCGCGAGAACACCTCGGTATTGAGCTTCTCGGTCGCGGCGATCGCCAGCGCGCGACCGTCGTCGGTGAGTTCGACCAGTGTCGCGCGGCGGTCGCTCGGGTGCGGGGTCCGGCGCACCAGCCCTGCCGATTCGAGCCGGTCCACCGCGTTCGTGACGCTGGTCGGGTGCACCTGCAGCCGCGCGCTGGCCTTGGCCATCGGCAGGGCGCCCTGGCGCGTGAAGTGCAGCAACGTCAGCAGTTCGTAGCGCGCGAAGGTGAGACCGAACGGTTTGAGCACCTCTTCGACCCGCGCCATGAGGATCTGCTGGGCCCGCATCAGCGACGTCACCACGGCCATGCCGTCCGCGACCTCACCCCAGCCGTGGTCGATCCACTGGCGGTGGGCTTCGGCGATGGGGTCGAGCGGCAGCGGTGCAGGCATACGTCGATCATCCCACGAAGGAACGCCCGATCGGACAGTGGACACCGTCCGAAATCGATTCCGCGGGTGTCGCGGACGGCGATTCCGGGGCAGGTGACGGCCCGAACGGCCGGCACCGGGACCCGGAATGCCCGCTGTGCCGACGGTGATCACCAACCATGGGGTGCCACCGCATGTTTCGCGCCCGCGGACGGTCAGCGGAAGGCGTAGTCGGGGAAGCGTTCGTCCACCTCTTCGACGGTCAGCCCGAACTCCTCGAGGGTGTAGCGATGCGCGGGTTTGCGGTCGCCCTGGCGGCTTTCGGCGTGCAGGGCCGCCATCGCCGCTTCGGCCTCGGCGCTGAGACCGATTCCGAAGCGGTCGTAGAGCGAACCGATCGTGCCGATCGGGTCGCCGACGAAGTCGCGGTAGTCGACGTCGACGAATCGGGCCTGGTCGTGCCGGGCCCGGACCTCGGTGAACTTCTCGAAGCCGCGCGCCCACAGGTCGAGCTGGCTGCGGCCGATCGTGTCGCCGACGAAGGCCTCCGACCACCCCTCCGAGGCCTGCGCGGTGAGGCTGCACACCGACGGGATGACGGTGCGCGGGTCGCGATGGGTGACGACGACGAGCGCGTCCGGGTACACGGTGAGCAACTCGTCGAGCGCGAACAGGTGGCTCGGGTTCTTCAGCACCCAGCGCTTGTCGGCGTCGGGCAGGCCGATGAGCTGCAGATTGCGGCGGTGCCGCTCGTAGGCGCTCGTCCAGTCCTGGGTGGCGAGCCACCGGGAGTAGGTGGGCAGGTGCGCGAGGCACTCGTACGACACGGACCGGAAGGACTGGCGCAGCAGCTGCCAGCATTCCTCGACCTCACCGGCGGACATGTAGTGCACGCCCATGAACTCCGGGTGCTCGATGTGGTGCTGCGCGAATCCGGCCTCGATCCCGGCGAACACCGGGTTGTCCGCCCACGTGTCCCGCGGCGGCCGCGGCTGGGGTATCTCCGTCAGCCACATCTCGAGCCCCTGGTGGGCCGGGTCGGCGGTGAGCAGCCGGTGCAGCGCGGTGGTGCCGGTGCGGGGTAGTCCGGTGACGAAGATCGGGCGGGTGATCTCGACGTCGGCGTGTTCGGGATGCTGTTTCCAGGCGGCCTCGGACAGCAGCCGCGCAACGAGGGCGCCGCGCAGGAACACCCGCGACATCTTGCTGCCGAGCGGTGTCAGTTTCTCATCGCGGGCGTACGACTCGAGCAGGACGCCGAGGGCCTCGTGGTAGTCGTCGCTGCCGAAGTCGGTCAGTCCGGTCAACCGGGTTGCGGACTCGTGCAGGGATTCGGCGCTGCCGATGGTGGTGCGTTCGGTCATGGTGGACTCCGTCCCCGTGTGCCTTCGTGGCGGCTCCTGCCGCCACAAAGGCACACGGCTCAATGATGAAATTCGCCGCAGTTGACGTCGAGGCACTGCCCGGTGATCGCCGACGCCATCGGCGAGGCCAGGAAGATCACCGCGTCGGCGATCTCCTCGGTGGTGGGCAGGCGACGCAGGTCGCTGGCGGCTGCGGTGTGCTCGTAGATCTGCTCGACGGTGGTGCCGTACTTACCGGCCTGGTGCTCGAAGTAGCTCCGGAGGATCGGACCCCAGATGTAGCCGGGGGCAACGGAATTCACTCGGATTCCCTGGGGTCCGAGTTCGGTCGCCAGCGACTGCGACATCGACAGCAACGCCGACTTCGCGATCTTGTAGCTGCCGTACCGTTCCTGGGAATGCCGCAGCACCATCGAATTGACGTTCACCACTGCGCCTTTCGACTCGGCGAGGACGGGGGTGAACAACTGGGTCAGGCGCAGCGCGCCGAGCACGGACAGTTCCACGCTGTCCCGGATGTGCTGGAAGTCGGTGCGCGCCAGCGGCTTCATCGACGGGACCGAGAAGGCGTTGTTGACCAGCACGTGCACGGCGCCGAATTCCTCGACGGCCGCGGCCACCAGTGCGCCGGCGGATTCGTCGTCGGTGATGTCGGTGGGCACTCCCAGGGCGCGCCGGCCCAGCGCGGTGACCTCCGCGGCAACCTCGTCGAGCCGCTCGCGGGTGCGGGCGGCCAGCACGACGTCGGCGCCGTGTTCGGCGCACCGGACCGCGAGGGTACGCCCGAGACCGGGCCCGACGCCGGAGATCACGACCACCCGGTCGTGCAGCAACCCCGCCGGCGCGCTCACGCCTGCATCCGATCGGCGATCGCGGTCTGGCGCGCCGCGATCCGCCGGGACCACGCCTCGGGGGTGATGCGGTTGGACTCGTGGAACGGCAGCGACTCGGCGATCTTGTCGAACGGAACCACCTGTGCCGTCGGACCGTCCGCGGCGGTGAGTTCGCGGTCGATGCGCTGCCAGCGGAACTGCAGGATGCCGCGGCTGCGGCCGAGCGTCTCGATCCAGTTGGTGATCCCGGGGTTGCGGTTCGAGATCACGATGCGGACGTTGCCGTCCGGATCCACCTGGGCCTGAGTGTTGTTCAGCGACGTCTGGTGGTGGATGTAGTCCAGCGAGATGTACCAGAGGCTGCCGATCTGGAAACCCAGGTAGGGGGCGTCGGACGCGGGCACGGTGAGGATCATCGCCTCGTCGTCGGCGAGTTCGTAGTGCCCGACGGACGAGTACTGCGTGTCCAGGCCGCCGGGGGTGCGGCGGGGTGCGGTCACGGTGTTGACCGGCAGCTTCAGGTAGAACCACTCGGGGAACTGCAGCCACGTCTTCACCCGCGAGACGAGCGCACGTCCGGCCCGCTCGTAGCGTTTGACGGCGTCCTCCTGCGTCGGTTCGGCCGCGGGGACGCCGAGCGCGTCGACCCGGTCGATGCGGACGGTGCCGCGTCGCTGCGACCAGTCGCTGTACACCTCCCGGATGACGAGCTGCGACGATCCAGGCGCGAGAGTGAAGTAGTTGCGCTCCGGGTCGGTGGGACCGGGGCCGAAACGCACCTCGAACGTGCCGTCGTCCTCGATGCGGATCGCGCGGTCGTCGAAGGCGGTGACGTTGCCGGGCACGTCGGCGTCGGTGTAGTTGCCGGCGAGCACCTGGAAGCTCAGGTCGCAGGTGGTGCCGCGGCGGCCGGTGACCACGTACTCGGCGTTGTCGCGCACGGCCGCACCCCAGTACAGGGTGTCGGGGTTGTCCAGGCCCATCTTGGAGTACGGGCCGGTGCCGGTGATGAGGACCGGATGGGTACTGCTGTGGGCCCAGGCGGCGTGCACGCACGCGGCGATTCCCCCGGCGAGGTAGGCGTAGCCCTCGGCGAGATCCTGATCGGTGCGGATGTGCGACGCGGTGGCGACGAGTTTCTCGGCCTCGGCGATCGCCGCGGTGAGCGGATCGGTGATCACATCGATCTCCCTGTGGTCCAAATATGTACCGCTGCGGTAAGGTCTGATTGGACCGACGATAGAACGTGTTACAGGAAGTGGTCAATGGTTCGTCGCAGTGATTCCACCGCGCCGATCGGGGACGGCGCTGCCGGGTCCGCCCGCCGCTCACCGCCGACCGAGCGGGTCGTGCAGGTCCTCGACCACCTCGTCGCCCACCCGGGCGTCCGGTTCGGCCTCTCCCAACTCGCCCGCGAGCTGGACCTGAGCAAACCGACCTGCCTCGGCATCCTCACCGCGCTCGCCGACGCGGGTTATCTCATGCGCGACCCGGTCGACAAGACCTACGGGCTCGGCCCCGCCCTGATCGTCGCCGGGCGCGCGGCGCAGCGCGGCTTCGCGGCCGGTCCGGTCGCGCACCGGCATCTCGCGCAGCTCAGCGACCGGTTCGACGCCGCCTGCACGGCCTCGGCCGTGGTCGGCGACCGCATCGCGGTGCTCGACGTCGTTGGACCCCGGGGCGCGACGGCGAGCGCCCGGGTGGGGGAGGTGTACCCGTTCGCGCCGCCCGTCGGCCTGATGTACGTCCTGTGGGACACCGACCAGCGCCTCGAACAATGGCTGCGGCGCGAGCCGACGCTGCCGGTACGGCTCGACCGCCCGCATCTGCAGCGCGTGGTCGACCGGTGCCGGCGCACGGGATACCTCGTCGAATCGCTCACCCGGGGCGGGCGGCGGCTGTATGCGCTGATGGCCGGTGTGGTCGCGCACGACCTGGCGCCGGAACTGCGCGAACTGCTCGGGGAGCTGGTGTCCAGTCCGGGTGAGCGCGTCCTCTTCCCGGAGGAGGCCCCGGCTGGTGAACCGCTCGCGGTGAACCTGATCGCCGCGCCCGCCTACGACCCGGACGGCCACCAATCGCTGGTCCTCGCGCTGCACGTCGAGGCCGAGATCGACGCCGCGGAGATCGCGCGGCGCGGCGCGGCGCTCGTCGAGGCGGCCGATGCGATCACCGCGGAGCTCGGCGGGCGCCGTCCGGAGCGCTGATGGCTGCTCCGGTCTCCCGAAACCGTTGACCCGGAATTGAAACTCGTTCTATCGTTTCGGTAGTTCGACTTCGACCGAATCGGTACATATTTGGACCGACATCCCGGGTGGGGAGTACCTCATGACCACGGCGCAACCGTTTCGACCACCGTCCTACGAGTTGCCACCCCTCCGCGCGCTCGAAGCCGAATCCGTGCACATCTTCCGGGAGGTCGCGGCGACCTTCGAGCGACCCGTGCTGCTGTTCTCGGGCGGCAAGGATTCGGCGGTGATGCTTCATCTCGCCGCCAAGGCGTTCTGGCCCGCGCCGCTGCCCTTCCCGGTGCTGCACATCGACACCGGCCACAACTTCGACGAGGTCGTCGAGTTCCGCGACCGGGTCGTCGAGCGCCTCGGCGTGCGCCTGATCGTCGCGTCCGTCCAGGACGACATCGACGCCGGCCGCGCCGTCGAGGACACCGGCCCGCACGGCGGCCGCAACCGGTTGCAGACCGGCACCCTGCTGCGCGCCCTGCGCGAAGGCGGCTTCGACGCGGTCTTCGGGGGTGCCCGCCGCGACGAGGAGAAGGCTCGCGCCAAGGAACGCATCTTCAGCTTCCGAGACCGGTTCGGGCAGTGGGATCCCAAGGCGCAGCGACCCGAACTGTGGCACCTGTACAACGGGCGGCACCGCAAAGGCGAGCACATCCGCGTCTTCCCCCTGTCGAACTGGACCGAACTCGACATCTGGTCGTACCTGCGCGACGAGAACATCGACCTGCCGACGCTGTACTACGCGCACCGCCGGTCCGTCGTCGAACGTGACGGAATGCTCCTGGCGCACACCCGATTTCTGACTCTGCAGCCCGAGGAGCAGCCACGCGAGGCGCTCGTGCGCTTCCGCACCGTCGGCGACGCCACCTGCACCGGCTGCGTCGAATCCACCGCGGCCACCGCCGAACAGGTGGTCGCCGAGGTCGCCGCCAGCCGCGTCACCGAACGCGGCGCCACCCGCGCCGACGACCGGATCTCCGAGGCGGGCATGGAAGACCGCAAGAAGGAGGGCTACTTCTGATGTCCCACCTGCTGCGCATCGCGACCGCCGGCAGCGTCGACGACGGCAAGTCCACGCTGATCGGCCGGCTGCTGTTCGATTCCAAGGCCGTCTTCGAGGATCAGCTCGAGGCCGTGGCCCGTACCAGCCGGGACCGCGGCGCCGAACAGACCGATCTGGCGCTGCTCACCGACGGCCTGCGCGCGGAACGGGAACAGGGCATCACCATCGACGTCGCGTACCGCTACTTCGCGACGCCGCACCGCAGCTTCGTCATCGCCGACACGCCGGGACACGAGCAGTACACCCGCAACATGGTCACCGGCGCCTCGACCGCCGACCTCGCGCTGATCCTCGTCGACGCCCGCAAGGGCATCCTCGAACAGACCCGGCGGCACGCGTTCCTGGCAAGTCTGCTCGGGGTGCCGCACCTGGTGCTGTGTGTGAACAAGATGGACCTGGTTGACTGGTCGCAGGACCGCTTCGAGGAGATCTGCGACGAATTCCGGCGCTTCGCAGCCAAATTGGAGATCCACGACCTGTACTTCGTGCCGATCTCGGCGCTGCAGGGCGACAACGTCGTCAGCCGCACTGCGAACATGCCGTGGTACGAAGGGACTTCGCTGCTGCATCATCTCGAACAGGTGCACATCGGGTCCGACCACAACCTCATCGACGCGCGCCTGCCGGTGCAGTACGTCATCCGCCGCAGTGGCGAATTCCGCCGCTACGCGGGCACCGGCGACTTCCGCGGCTACGCGGGCACCGTCGCCAGCGGTGTGTTCAAACCCGGCGACGAGGTGGTCGCACTGCCGTCCGGGTTCGGTACCCGCGTCGAGCGCATCTGGGGGCCAGGCGGGGAACCGCTCGAGCATGCGTTCGCCGACGTCGCCGTGTGCGTCGAACTCGCGGACGAACTCGACCTCGGCCGTGGGGACATGCTGTGCCGGCCCAACAACCGGCCGCTCGTCGGCACCGAGATCGACGCCATGGTCTGCTGGCTCACCGAACGCTCGACCCTCGATCCGGACACCCGCTACACCCTGCTGCACACCACGAAGGCGGTCCATGCCCGCCCTGTACGGCTCGACTACCGGCTCGACGTCAACACGCTGCACCGCAACGAGACCGCAACAACGCTGAGCCTCAACGAGATCGGGCGCGTCCAGCTGCGCACCCAACAGCCATTGCTGTTCGACCCGTACCGGCGCAACCGCACCACCGGCAGCTTCGTCCTCGTCGACGAGACCACCGGCAACACCGTCGCCGCCGGCATGATCACCGGACCCACCCTCGCCGAGACGGGCGCCGTGTGGCACCCCGCCGAGGTCGTCCGCGCCGACCGCGCCACCACGGGCAGGACGGTGTGGCTGACCGGCCTGTCCGCATCCGGAAAATCCACGGTCGCAGCGGAACTCGAACGCAAGCTGCTCGCGGCGGGAATTCCCGCCTATCGCCTGGACGGTGACAATCTGCGCCACGGCCTCAACTCCGACCTCGGATTCGGACCCGAGGACCGCGCCGAGAACGTGCGCCGCGTCGGGGCCGTCGCCCAATTGATGGCCGACGCCGGCCTGATCGCGATCTGCTCGCTGATCAGTCCCTACCGCGCCGACCGCGACCGGATCCGGCAGCAGCACGCCGACGCCGGCATCCCGTTCGTCGAGGTGTTCGTCGACACCCCGCTCGCCGACTGCGAGGCCCGCGACCCCAAGGGCATGTACGCCCGCGCCCGGGCCGGGGAGATCACCGGCTTCACCGGCGTCGACGACCCGTACGAACCGCCACAGAGCCCCGACCTGGTGCTCCGCCCGTCCGACGGCGATCCGGTCGCGCAGGCCGCCCGGATCATGGAAGTGTTGATGCCATGACAGACGATGCTGCTCTCGCCGCCGAGATCGCCACGGCGGCAGGAGAACTGTTGCTGACCGTTCGAGCCGCCGAGGCCGATACCCTGAGCGGGCGCGAACTCGGCCGCCGCGGCGACCACGACGCGAACATGCTCATCCTCGAAATGCTGGCCGAGCACCGTCCCGGGGACGCCGTGCTGTCCGAGGAGTCCGCGGACGATCCGGCGCGCGTCGACGCCGAGCGGGTGTGGATCATCGACCCGCTCGACGGGTCGAAGGAATACGGGATGCTCGGCCACACCGACTGGGCCGTGCACGTCGCGTTGTGGGAGGCCGGTCGCGGTCTGACCGCCGGAGCGGTCGCCCAGCCGGGACTCGGCGCCGTGTACAGCACCGACGAGGCGCCCGTCGTCGAACGGCGTCCGCTCGGCGAGGGTCGTCCCCGCATCGTGGTCAGCGGTAGTCGCCCGCCGGAGTTCGCCGGTGCGGTGGCCCGCGACGTCGGTGCCGACCTCGTGCGCATGGGATCGGCGGGTGCGAAGGCGATGGCGGTGCTCCGCGGCGAGGTCGACGCCTATGTTCACGCCGGTGGCCAGTGGGAATGGGACTCGGCGGCCCCGGTGGCCGTTGCGCAGGCGGCCGGACTGTTCTGCGCGCGGATCGACGGCTCGGAACTGGAATACAACCGCCCCCACCCCTATCTGCCGGATCTGGTGATCTGCCGGCCGGACTGGGCGCCGACGCTCATGGCGGCCGTCGCCGAGCACGCGACCGCGCCGACCGACAGTCCCCGCGTCGCGATGGCGCGTGCCTATATCCGGTCGCTGATCAGCCACGATGCGTCCCACGTCCGCCTGGCCGCCGATGCCTGGCGGGTGGAGAACGGGCAGCGTACCGGCGAGACCGGCGCCGAGATCCGGCACCGGCTCGAGCACGGACCGGAGTACCGGCCGCTCCGCCGGGTGCGGAATCTGAAGTTCCACGAGTGGGGCAACAACGTCGTTGCGCGCTTCCTGCTCGACATCGCCGCCGGGGGCACCGATACGACGGTGTCGATCACCGAGCACTTCGACATCCCGGCAGGGGAGATCCGTTCGATTCTCGCGATCATCGAGCCCCTGTCCGGAGAATAGTTGAACCCTTTGCGCTAGCTTCGGAGAAGAAGATGCAGTAGTGCAGATTTCGGAGGCGCAAATATGGAACAGTTCAACGAGGCCCGAGACATCGGGGACGGCATCCACGCGATCCCCGTTCCCGTCGCGGACCTGCCGGTCGGCGACACCCAGGTCTACGCGGTCGAGTCCCCACGCGGGGTGATTCTCGTGGACGTGGGGTGGAACAACGACACCTCCTGGAATGCGCTGCAGGCCGGGCTCGCATCGGCCGGACTGTCGGTGACCGACGTCGAAGGGGTGGTTGTCACACACTTCCATCCCGACCACGTCGGCCTCACCGGCCGCATCCGCGAAGCGTCCGGATGCTGGGTCGGCATGCACGAAGCGGACTTCGAGCAGCTCGGACACATGATGGCCGGCCACGACTGGACGAACCGGGAACTCGACCAGTGGGTCAAGGCCGGCGCGCCCGCCGAGTACATCGAGGAATTCCTCGCCGCCGGCCGCGACCGCGACGGCGTCCCGGACGAGAAACCGGACCGGGTGCTGAAGACCGACGAGATCATCCCGCTCGTCGGACGCACCCTGCGAACCGTGTTCACCCCCGGCCACACCCCGGGCCACGCGTGCTTCTACATCGAGGAACACGGCATCCTCTTCAGCGGCGACCACGTGCTCGCCAAGACCACCCCGCACATCGGCGAATTCGACTTCCCCGTGGCCGAACGCGACGCGCTGGGGGAGTTCCTCGACTCGCTGCGCGCCGTCGCGGCCCTGCCCGCCCGCCGCACCCTGCCCGCGCACCGGCAGCCCATCGACGACCTCGCCGCCCGGACGGAGGCGCTCGTCGAACACCACGAACGCCGCCTCGACGATCTCTACGAGTCGTTCGGGGACGAGGAGCTGACGTTGTGGCAAGCCACCGAACGCATGAAGTGGTACCGGCCGTGGGACGAGACACCGCCGCGCGGCAAGCAGATGGCCATGTCCGAAGGTTCGGCGCACATCCGCCACCTCATCGAGCGGGGGCGCGCCCGCCGCGTCCCCGGAACCGATCCGGCGCGGTTCGTCCGCGTGTGACACTCGATCGGACTGCAACAGGGAGGCAGGCGATGACGCCCGACCAGCTCGTCACCGAATTCTGCGCGGCCTGGGCGGAACCGGACCCGGCTGCGCTCGCCGCGTACTTCACCGACGACGCCGTGTACCACAACATTCCGTTGGAGGAGGTCCACGGTCGCGCCGCCATCGAGGAATACTTCGCCGGAATGGTCGCGACGTTCGGTGGTATCGACTTCCGCATCCACCGGCAGCTCGCGAGCGGCAATCTCGTCCTCAACGAGCGCACTGACGTGCTGACCGTGAACGGGCGCACGGTCGAGGTACCCGTCATGGGGTCGTTCGAGGTGGCCGACGGAAAGATCGCCGCGTGGCGGGACTACTTCGACATGGGCCCGCTCACCGGCGAATAGTCCGAGAATCACGAAAAGCAGTAGGCCCCGCTTCGAATTCGAAGCGGGGCCTACTGCTCGTGGTGCCCTCGGCAGGATTCGAACCTGCGACTTCTTGCTCCGGAGGCAAGCGCTCTATCCCCTGAGCTACGAGGGCAATCCGGGCCCACCGGCTGACCGGCGGTGCGGAGTTAGCCTAGCGCATTGTTGCCCATACGCCACATCGCCTGGTCAGCAGGGGTTTTTCGGCCCGGAACGGCGGTCAGTTCATCGGCAGGGGCTGTGCGCCGCGCTCGGCGAGCATCGACGTCATCAGCTCCGACTCGCCGGTCTGCGTATCGACCATCGTCTGTGCCAGCGTCCGCACCGCGGCGACCTCGCCGTGCTCGGCGCCGTACTCCATCATCGGCAGCCCGCCCTGGTGGTGCCGCAGCATCAACTGCAGGAACAGCACGTCCAGTTCCGGACCCGACGCCGCCCGCAGCGCCGCCAGTTCCTGCGAGGTCGCCATGCCCGGCATCGGAACCGCCGCGGCGGACGAACCGTGGCCCGCGGCGTGACCGTCGTGTGCGGACTCCGAGTCGTCGCTCATCCACGTCATGTACTCGCCGGTGGGTAGAGGCGCCTGATTCCACAACGTCAGCCAGCCCTGCATCTGACCGACCTGATTCTGCTGGGTCGTGAGGATGTCGTACGCCAGGTTCTGCACCCGCTGATCCGTCGACCGGGTCAGCGCGATCGACGCCATCTCGATCGCCTGGTTGTGGTGCACGCTCATGTCCTGGGAGAAACCGACAGCCACGGAATCGGCCGCCGGAACCTCCTGCGCATCCCCGCGGGGGATCAGGAAACCGATCAGGAAACCGACCGCGAGCGCGGCAATCACCCCGAGTACCACCAGGATTCGGCGCTGTCCCGAACCCTGCGAGAGACCGTCGCTCATCGTCAGCTACCTGCCGGAGCCTGCATGTCCGTCTGGACCTCGGCGGGATCGACCGTTCCGCCGGTCATCGGCACGGCGTCCGGGCCGGGAGCCGACGGATCGAACGGCGGCGGATTCGCCGGATCGTACGAGCCGGGAATCGTCGCGCAGCTCGCACCGACCTCCGGGTAGGTGTACCGGTTCTGGCGCAGCGCGGAGATGAACTGGTCGATCCGCTCGTCGTCGGCGGAATCCACCGCGAGCTGGTGGCCCCACGACTGCAGCGAGATCGGCGACGCCTGACCCGGGTACGGCGACATCATCGTGTAGGACTTGCCGTCGACCTTCGCGCTGAGCGTCTCGACCCCCGCAGCGTCGACCAGATCCGGGTTGTACGTGATCCACACCGCACCGTGCTCGAGCGAATGCACCGCATTCTCCGTGCGGATCGCCTCCGGGTAGACGACGCCCGTGCAGGTGGCCCAGATCGAGTCGTGGGGCCCGCCGAACGGCGGGGTCCGGTCGTAGGCGACGCGCTGGGGCGCCTCGATGTGCTGCCCGGCGGGGTAGTCGACCGTCACGATGCCTTCGAGCGCGGTCGACGGATCCTGATTCGACTCGGACGGCGTCCACGCAGCCAGCTTCTGCTGATCCTGGTACTTCGGGATGATGCTGACGGCGATCACGGCGATCAGCGCGACGACCGCGACGACGCCACCGATCACCATCCACGGGATCTGACGCTGCTTGGGAAGTCCGCGGCCCCCGCCGCTCTTCTTCGCGGCGGCCGAAATGGCCTTCGCGGACTTGGCTCCGGACTTCTTGCCGGAACCACCGTTAACCGAACCGCTGGGCATCGCTGGTAGCTCTTTCGATCGGATGGACAACATCGGATGGACAACGAGACCGCGGCCCCGGGCCGCGTGCCCCCACAACTGTACGGGCGTGCTCGTATGGGGCACCGTCGGTGCTCGCAGGGGCCAGCCAATAGGATGAACTCCTGTGACTCCTGCCGACCTTGCCGAATTGCTCCACGGAACCGCTGCGAGGGTGCTCGCCGAGCGTGACCTCGACGTGTCCGTCCTGCCCGAGACCCTCACCGTCGAGCGGCCCCGGAACCCGGAGCACGGCGACTATGCGACCAACGTGGCGATGCAGGTCGCGAAGAAGGCCGGAGTGAACCCGCGCGAGCTCGCAACCTGGCTCGCCGAGGCCCTCACCGCCGCGGACGGCATCGAATCCGCCGAGGTCGCGGGACCGGGCTTCCTCAACATCCGCCTCGCGGCCGACGCGCAGGGCGCGATCGTCGCGAAGGTGCTCACCGAGCTCTCGGCGTACGGCAACTCCGACGCGCTCGCCGGCCGCAAGATCAACCTCGAGTTCGTGTCCGCGAACCCGACCGGCCCGATCCACCTCGGTGGCACCCGCTGGGCCGCGGTGGGTGACGCGCTCGGCCGGATCCTGTCGACGCAGGGCGCCGCGGTCACCCGCGAGTACTACTTCAACGACCACGGCGCACAGATCGACCGCTTCACGCGGTCGCTGATCGCCGCGGCCAAGGGCGAACCGGCCCCCGAGGACGGCTACGCCGGCGACTACATCGTCGACATCGCCGCCGAGGTGCAGAAGCGGGCGCCCGGCGCGCTCGAGCTGCCCGAGGCCGAGCGGCACGAAACGTTCCGGTCCATCGGCGTCGACCTGATGTTCGCGCACATCAAGCGCACGCTGCACGAGTTCGGCGTCGACTTCGACGTGTACTTCCACGAGAACTCGCTGTTCGAGTCCGGCGCGGTCGACGAGGCCGTCGAGACGCTCAAGAGCTCCGGAAACCTGTACAACGCCGACGGCGCGTGGTGGCTCAAGAGCACCGACTTCGGCGACGACAAGGACCGCGTCGTCATCAAGTCCGACGGCAACGCCGCCTACATCGCCGGCGACATCGCCTACTTCCAGGACAAGCGCTCGCGCGGCTTCGACCTGTGCATCTACATGCTCGGCGCCGACCACCACGGCTACATCGGCCGGCTCAAGGCCGCCGCTGCCGCATTCGGCGACGACCCCGACACCGTCGAGGTCATGATCGGCCAGATGGTCAACCTCGTGCGCGACGGCCAGGCCGTGAAGATGAGCAAGCGTGCCGGCACCGTCATCACCCTCGACGACCTCGTCGAGGCGATCGGTGTCGACGCCGCCCGCTACGCGCTCGTGCGCTCGTCGGTCGACCAGAGCATCGACATCGACCTCGAGCTGTGGGCCTCCGCCGGCAACGAGAACCCGGTCTACTACGTGCAGTACGCGCACGCCCGCCTCTCGTCGATCGCGCGCAACGCCGCCGACCTCGGCCTCAGCGCCGAGGGCGCGAACCTCGCGCTGCTCACCCACGATCGCGAGGGCGACCTGATCCGCACCATCGGCGAGTACCCGCGCGTCGTCGCGAAGGCCGCGGAACTGCGCGAGCCGCACCGGGTCGCGCGCTACCTCGAAGAACTCGCCGGCGCCTATCACCGGTTCTACGACGCGTGCCGCATCCTCCCGCAGGGCGACGAGGAGCCCGGCGACCTGCACACCGCGCGGCTCGCGCTGTGCGCGGCGGCCCGTCAGGTTCTCGCCAACGGCCTCGGCCTGCTCGGCGTCACCGCTCCGGAGCGGATGTGAACGCGCATCCCGCGGGTCCGCGGCACGCGGAGATCCCGCACGCACCGGGCCTGCCCGAACGCCCCACCACCCACGAGGAACTGAACGCGCTGCACCGGCAGGTGTGGCCGCGCGGCACGAGCCGCGGTGACGACGGCGTCGTCCGCATCGCCGGGGTTCCCGTCACCGAACTCGCCGAGAAGTACGGCACCCCACTGTTCGTGATCGACGAGGACGACTTCCGGTCCCGGTGCCGCGACATCGCCGCGGCGTTCGGGCCCGACACCAAGGTGCACTACGCCTCCAAGGCGTTCCTGTGCACCGAGGTCGCCCGCTGGGTGCAGCAGGAGGGCCTGTGCCTCGACGTCGCCTCCGGCGGTGAACTCGCGGTCGCACTGCACGCCGGGTTCCCCGCCGAGAAGATCGCGATGCACGGCAACAACAAGTCCGTCGCCGAACTGCGCACCGCGGTCGAGGCCGGGGTCGGGCACATCGTGCTCGACTCGATGGCCGAGATCGACCGGCTCGACGCGATCGCCGGGGAAGCCGGGGTCGTGCAGGACGTGCTGATCCGGGTCACCGTCGGTGTCGAGGCGCACACCCACGAGTTCATCTCCACCGCGCACGAGGACCAGAAGTTCGGTCTCTCGCTCGCCGGAGGGGTCGCGATGGCCGCCGTGCGCCGGGTCTTCGAGACCGCCAACCTCCGGCTGGTCGGCCTGCACAGCCACATCGGCTCGCAGATCTTCGACGTCGACGGCTTCGAACTGGCCGCACACCGCGTGATCGGCCTGCTCCGCGACATCGTCGCCGAGTTCGGCGTGGACAAGACCTCCCAGCTCAGCATCGTCGACCTCGGAGGTGGCCTCGGCATCTCGTATGTGCCGAGCGACGACCCGCCGCCGGTCGAGGAACTCGCCGCGAAGCTCCTCGACATCGTGCGCACCGAATCCGCCCTGGCGGGGCTGCCCACCCCGACCCTCGCGGTCGAACCGGGCCGCGCCATCGCCGGACCGGGCACGATCACCCTCTACGAGGTCGGCACTATCAAGGACGTCGCGGTCGCCGCGGGCCACAGCCGCCGCTACATCAGCGTCGACGGCGGCATGAGCGACAACATCCGCACCTCCCTGTACCAGGCCGAGTACGAGTCCCGGTTGGTCTCCCGCGTCAGCGACGCCGATCCGGTCGTCTCGCGAGTCGTCGGCAAGCACTGTGAGAGCGGCGACATCGTGATCCGCGACACCTGGATGCCGGCTGATGTCCAGGCCGGGGATTTGCTGGCCGTCGCCGCTACCGGTGCATACTGCTATTCGATGTCCAGCAGGTACAACCTGCTGGCCCGTCCCGCCGTCGTGGCGGTCAAGGACGGCGTTTCCCGCGTCATCCTGCGTCGGGAAACCGTGGAAGATCTGCTCAGCTTGGAGGTTACGGAGTGACGACCGAAACGGGGACCAGTCAGGCGCCGCGTCCCGTCGGCGTGGCGGTGCTCGGCCACGGCACCGTGGGCGCCGAGGTCGTCCGCATCATCCGGGACGACGCAGCCGATCTCGAGGCACGCATCGGTGCGCCGCTGGAGTTGCGCGGTGTCGCGGTGCGCACCGTCTCCGAGGACCGCGGCATCCCGGTCGAGCTGCTCACCACCGACGCAGAGGGACTGATCGCGCGCGACGACGTCGACATCGTCGTCGAGGTCATCGGCGGCATCGACCTGCCCCGCAAGCTCGTGCGGACCGCGCTCGACGCCGGCAAGTCCGTGGTCACGGCGAACAAGGCGCTGCTCGCCGAGTACACCGGTGAACTCGCGGAGGCCGCCGAGGCCAAGCGCGTCGACCTGTACTTCGAGGCCGCCGTCGCCGGTGCTATCCCGGTGATCCGCCCGCTGACCCAGTCCCTGGCCGGCGACCGCGTCAACCGCGTCATCGGCATCGTCAACGGCACCACCAACTACATCCTGTCGGCGATGGACGAGACCGGAGCCGACTACGCCGAGGCGCTCGCCGAGGCGGGCCGGCTCGGTTACGCCGAGGCCGATCCGACCGCGGACGTCGAGGGCTTCGACGCCGCGTCCAAGGCCGCGATCCTCGCGTCCATCGCGTTCCACACCCGCGTCACCGCCGCCGACGTGTACCGCGAGGGCATCTCGAAGATCACCGCCGCCGATCTGACGTCCGCTCGCGCGCTGAACTGCACCGTCAAGCTCCTCGCGATCTGCGAGCGCATCACCACCGAGGACGGCAAGGACAAGGTTTCGGCGCGGGTCTATCCCGCGCTGGTGCCGCGGGAGCACCCTCTCGCGAGCGTGTCCGGCGCGTTCAACGCCGTCGTCGTCGAGGCGGAGGCGTCGGGCCGCCTCATGTTCTACGGCCAGGGTGCCGGCGGCGCTCCCACCGCGTCCGCGGTGATGGGCGACCTGGTGATGGCCGCGCGCAACCGCGTGCAGGGTGGTCGTGGTCCCCGCGAATCGAAGTACGCCGATCTCGAGATCGCGCCGATGAGCGAGATCATGACCCGCTACTACGTGAACCTGCAGGTCGCGGACCGGGCAGGTGTGCTCTCCGCCGTGGCCGCCGAGTTCGCCAAGCGCGGGGTCAGCATTTCCGCCGTGCGCCAGGAAGGCGCCGGGAACGGTGCCCGCCTGGTGGTGGTCACGCACCGCGCCACCGACGAAGCGTTGTCGAGTACCGTCGCAGCACTCGATGAACTCGAATCCGTAACTGCTGTGACCAGTGTCCTGAGACTGGAGGGATCCGCCGAATGAGCGCGGCCGAGAAGAACATCACCCCCGTGCACACCCCGTGGCCCGGCCTGATCGAGGCGTACCGTTCTCGACTGCCGATCGGTGAGGGCTGGAAGACGGTGACGCTGCGCGAGGGTGGTACGCCGCTGCTGCCGGCCCCCCGCCTGTCCGAGATCACCGGCTGCGAGGTCCACGTCAAGGTCGAGGGGCTCAACCCCACCGGGTCCTTCAAGGACCGCGGCATGACGATGGCCGTCACCGAGGCGCTGGCGACCGGCAAGCAGGCGGTGCTGTGCGCCTCCACCGGCAACACCTCCGCGTCGGCTGCCGCGTACGCGTCCCGCGCCGGCATCGGCTGCGCGGTGCTCGTGCCGCAGGGCAAGATCGCGATGGGCAAGCTCGCCCAGGCCGTCATGCACGGCGCCAGGATCGTCCAGGTAGAGGGCAACTTCGACGACTGCCTCGAGCTGGCCCGCAAGACGACCGCCGAGTTCCCGACGATCGGCCTGGTCAACTCCGTCAACCCTGTCCGTATCGAGGGGCAGAAGACCGCCGCGTTCGAGATCGTCGACGCGCTCGGCGACGCTCCCGACGTGCACGTGCTCCCGGTGGGCAACGCGGGCAACATCACCGCGTACTGGAAGGGCTACTCCGAGTACTACGCCGACGGCGTGAGCACCCGTCGTCCCCGCATGCTCGGTGTGCAGGCCGCCGGTGCGGCCCCGCTCGTGCTCGGCCACCCGGTCAAGGATCCCGAGACCATCGCCACCGCGATCCGGATCGGCGCCCCCGCGTCGTGGAACGGTGCGGTCGCCGCGAAGGAGGAGTCGGACGGCGCGTTCCGTGCCGCCACCGACGAGGAGATCCTCGAGGCGTACCACCTGCTCGCGAAGTCCGAGTCGATCTTCGTCGAGCCGGCGTCGGCGGCCTCGATCGCGGGTCTGCTCGCCGCGAGCAAGGAGGGCTGGCTGCCGCGCGGCCTCCGGGTCGTGTGCACCGTCACCGGCAACGGGCTCAAGGACCCGGACACCGCCCTGCGCGACGTTCCGGTGGTGCAGCCGATCCCGGTCGACCCCGTCGCTGTGGCCTCGGCGCTCGAACTGGCCTAGCCCTCGAGCAGACACAGTGACCGCCTCGCCCTCCTCTGTTGGGAATCAGGACATGACGCAGACTCTGCCGGTAGGGATCTCGGTGACGGCCCGGGTTCCCGCGTCGAGTGCGAATCTGGGGCCCGGATTCGACTCGCTCGGTCTCGCTCTCGGGTTGTACGACGAGATCACCGTCACCACAACCGGATCCGGTCTCGACATCCGCGTCGAAGGGGAGGGCGCCGAGGAGGTGCCGTGGGGTCCCACCCACCTGGTGGTGCGCGCGGTCGAACGTGGCCTCGAAGCCGCGGGTGTGTGGGCCGACGGCCTGGAGATCGTGTGCCGCAACGTCATTCCCCATTCGCGGGGCCTGGGGTCCTCGGCGTCCGCCGTCGTCGGTGGACTCGCCGCGGCGAACGGCCTGGTGCGCAAGGTCGCACCGGAGCGGGCGCTCGACGATGCGCAGCTGGTGCAGCTCTCCTCCGAGTTCGAGGGGCACCCGGACAACGCGTCGGCGAGCGTTCTCGGCGGTGCCGTCGTGTCGTGGAGCGAAGCCGGTGTCGACGCCGAGCAGCGTGTCTACCGGGCCGTGAAGCTGGCCGTGGACCCGGCGATCAAGGTCGTCGTGCTGGTCCCGTCGGTCCGCTCGTCGACCGCGCACACCCGCGGACTGCTGCCCGATCTCGTGCCGCATCGTGACGCGTCGTTCAACGTCAGCCGCGCCGCGCTGGCGGTGGTCGCGCTGACCCAGCGTCCCGACCTGCTGATGCCCGCGACCGAGGACATGCTGCACCAGGGACAGCGGGCCCCGGCGCTGCCGCTCACCACCAAGTGGATCGCGGTGCTCCGCAAGGCGGGAATCGCCGCCACGGTGTCCGGAGCCGGACCCACCGTGCTGGCCCTGACGACCGAGCCTTTCCCCGCCGAACTGCGCGCCGCGGCGGAAGCGGACGACCTGACGGTCCTCGAACTCGAGGTCGCCGGCGGGGTCGAGGTGATCTGAGCCTCCCGACAGGGGCCGGGAACACGCCGCGGCGGGATTGCGTTCTTGCTCAACGTACAGTTCGTCGCTATCCTGTGCTTTGTCCGCACGTCGTGCGTTTCAGCCGTCGGCTCTTCAGGGTATTGTCTCCAGCTCCATCGGAGCGCCAGATCCTGACCGACCCTCACATGTCCTCGTTCCAGGGGTCAAGGGACTGTAACTGCCGGGGGATGGCGTGATAGCGGACGTGCCGACCGTTCGATCCTGTGAACAGTTAGGCAAATCCCGGATCGGTGCACGAGCTGATCTGTGGGAACGAACCCTCGACTCTGCGTGGCGCGAGTGAGGGAAGGAAAGGATCTCCGTGACCGATACGGATCTGATCGCTACGCCTGTTCTCGACGTCCCGGGGTCATCCGCGGGGGAGCAGGCGGACGATTCTTCGCAGACCTCTTCGCCGCGCGCCGCTGGGCGTCGCGGTGCCGGCCTCTCGGGCATGGTGCTCGCCGAGCTGCGGGCCCTCGCGGCCGAACTCGGCATCAAGGGCACCTCCGGGATGCGTAAAGGCGACCTGATCGCCGCGATCAAGGAACGCCAGGGCGGGGGCGTGTCGAGCGCTCCGGCCGCAGACAAGGCGGCGGTGTCCGAGGAGCCCGCCGAGACCACACGACCGGCGCGTACGCGCCGGACGCGCACGGCCGCACCGGAAAGCGCCGACGCTCAGCCGAAGGCCGACGCTGCGTCGCAGCCGAAGACCGAAGCTGCCGAGCAGCCGAAGGCCGAGGTTGCCGACCAGCCGAAGACCCAGGTCGAGGCCGGCGAGCGTCCCCAGGGTGACGGCGAGGCCGAAGCCCCCCGCCGCGGTCGTCAGCGTCGCGGTCGCCGCGGTGCCGAGCAGGCCACCGAACAGGGTGAGCAGGATCGGAAGACCGAGGCCCCGGCCCCCGAGCAGGCCCCCGAACAGGGTGGACGCGGCGAGGACAAGGGCGAGGGTGACGGCCGCCAGCGGCCTCAGCGCGAACAGGGCGACCGTGCCCAGCGCGAACAGGGCGACCGTGCCCAGCGCGAGGATCGCGGTCAGGGCCCGCGCCAGGACCGCGACAACCGCGGTGGCGAGGACGAAGAAGGCGGCCGCGGCCGCCGGGGTCGTCGCTTCCGTGAGCGCCGTCGTGGACGTGACCGCGGTGAGGCGACCGGCACCGATTCCCGCGAGCCCGAGATTCGCGAGGACGACGTCCTGCAGCCCGTCGCAGGCATCCTCGATGTCCTCGACAACTACGCGTTCGTGCGGACCTCCGGCTACCTGGCCGGCCCCAACGACGTGTACGTGTCGATGAACATGGTGCGCAAGAACGGCCTGCGCCGCGGTGACGCGATCACCGGTGCCGTCCGGGTGCCGCGCGAGGGCGAGCAGGGCAACCAGCGTCAGAAGTTCAACCCGCTGGTGCGTCTGGACTCGGTCAACGGTGGTGAGGTCGAGGCGGCGAAGCGTCGCCCCGAGTTCAACAAGCTCACCCCGCTGTACCCGAACCAGCGGCTGCGTCTCGAGACCACGCCGAATGTGCTCACCACCCGCGTGATCGACCTGATCATGCCGATCGGCAAGGGCCAGCGTGCGCTCATCGTCTCGCCGCCGAAGGCCGGTAAGACCACGGTGCTGCAGGACATCGCGAACGCGATCTCGACGAACAACCCCGAGTGCTACCTCATGGTCGTGCTCGTCGACGAGCGTCCCGAAGAGGTCACCGACATGCAGCGTTCGGTGAAGGGCGAGGTCATCGCCTCGACCTTCGACCGTCCGCCGTCAGACCACACGTCGGTCGCCGAGCTCGCCATCGAGCGGGCCAAGCGGCTCGTCGAGGCCGGTCGCGACGTCGTGGTGCTGCTCGACTCGATCACCCGACTCGGGCGCGCGTACAACAACAGCTCGCCGGCCTCGGGACGCATCCTGTCCGGTGGTGTCGACTCGACCGCGCTGTACCCGCCGAAGCGGTTCCTCGGTGCTGCTCGCAACATCGAGAACGGCGGTTCGCTCACCATCATCGCGACCGCGATGGTGGAGACCGGTTCGACCGGCGACACCGTGATCTTCGAAGAGTTCAAGGGCACCGGTAACGCCGAGCTCAAGCTCGATCGCAAGATCGCCGAGCGTCGCGTGTTCCCGGCGGTGGACGTCAATCCGTCGGGTACCCGCAAGGACGAGCTGCTCATGAGCCCCGACGAGTTCGCGGTGGTGCACAAGCTGCGCCGCGTGCTCTCCGGACTCGATTCGCACCAGGCGATCGATCTGCTCATCGACCGGCTCAAGAAGACCAAGAGCAACGTCGAGTTCCTCCTGCAGGTCACCAAGACCGCGCCCGGGGCACTCGAGGACTAGAAGCGCGGCCCGGGGAATTTTTTCCCCGGGCCTGCGTTTGGCATAATCGAACAGCTGAGTCCGGTCCCGGTTCACGTCTTCGAACGGCGAAGGCGACCCGGCGGCCATCGAAAGGGACACCATGAAGGCAGGAATCCACCCGAACTACGTGGCGACGACCGTCGTCTGCGGTTGCGGGAACACGTTCGAGACGCGCAGCACCGCCGAGTCCGGCCGTATCACGGTCGAAGTTTGCTCGCAGTGCCACCCGTTCTACACGGGCAAGCAGAAGATCCTCGACACGGGCGGACGCGTTGCCCGCTTCGAGGCTCGCTACGGCAAGCGCGCCCCGAAGAAGGCCGCTGCCGACAGCTAGCTGCCCTGCCGACGCCCGGTTCTGTCATAGTCACAGACCGGGCGTCGGTGTTTTCACAGGCTTTTCCCGTTCGCGTGCACCCATACGCGAACAGCACGACAGACAGAGTGGAGCGAACCCATGGCGGGGCAGACCAAGCCGTCGGCCGTCGACGACATCCTGGCCGAACACGCGGGTCTGGAACAGCAGTTGTCCGATCCGGCACTGCACAACGACCCGGCAGCGGCGCGGCGCGTCGGCAAGCGTTTTGCCGAGCTCGCCCCAGTCATGGCGACCTACACGAAGCTGAAGACCGCTCGCGAGGACCTCGAGGCGGCCCGTGAGCTGGCGTCGGACGATGCCGCGTTCGCCGCGGAGGTCCCCGGACTCGAAGAGACCGTCGCCGAACTCGAGAAGACGCTCACCGACCTGCTCGCTCCGCGCGACCCGCACGACGGCGACGACGTCGTGCTCGAGGTGAAGTCGGGGGAGGGCGGCGAGGAATCCGCCCTGTTCGCGGCGGACCTGGCCCGCATGTACACCCGGTACGCCGAGCGTGCCGGCTGGCGTGTCGAGGTCCTCGGCGCCACCTACTCCGATCTCGGTGGCTACAAGGACGTGACGCTGTCGATCAAGTCGAAGACCGACGTGCGCGACGGCGTGTGGTCCCGATTGAAGTTCGAAGGCGGCGTGCACCGCGTGCAGCGCGTGCCGGTCACCGAATCGCAGGGCCGGGTGCACACGTCCGCCGCGGGCGTGTTCATCTACCCCGAGCCGGACGAGGTCGAGGAGGTGCAGATCGACGAGAACGATCTGCGTATCGACGTGTATCGCTCGTCGGGCAAGGGCGGTCAGGGCGTCAACACCACCGACTCGGCCGTGCGCATCACCCACCTGCCCACCGGGATCGTCGTGACCTGCCAGAACGAGCGCTCGCAGCTGCAGAACAAGGCTCGCGCCATGCAGGTTCTCGCCGCCCGCCTCCAGGCCGCCGCCGAAGAGGCCGCCGACGCCGAGGCGTCCGCGGACCGGGCCAGTCAGGTCCGTACCGTCGACCGGTCCGAGCGCATCCGCACCTACAACTTCCCCGAGAACCGCATCACCGATCACCGGATCGGGTTCAAGGCGCACAACCTCGACGCCGTGCTCGACGGCGACCTCGACGCTCTGCTCGACGCGCTGGGGCAGGCCGACCGCGAAGCCCGGCTCGCCGCAGAGTAATCCTCACCTCTGAGTGACCTGCGTCTGAGTGGCCTGCGTCTGAGTGACCTGCGGGGCCGGGCCTGCTCGGATCAGCCGGGGCGATCGGTCAGTCCGGATCGCCCGGTTCCGCCGGGACCTCGGCCAGGTCGATGCCCGGCAGCAGGAAGCAGTTCTCGCCGTCGGAGTTCTCGTACATCCCCCACACCGCGGAGATCACGGTGCCGGCCTCCGGTTCGACCAGCGCGTTCGGAACCCTGAACTGCTCGTCGGGTGCGAACGACGCCGAGCCGGACGTTCCGTTGGAGAGGTTGAACCAGTTGATCGTTCCGCCCTCACCGCCCTGCTCGTTCACGACGAACAGCAGTTCCTCGGCCTCGACGGCCTCCTGTTCGGTGTGAGTGACCGATTGAACAGTCGCGATTCCACCCTGACAGAGCAGCGGCGTCGGCTGGATGTCGATGGGTTCGGCGGCCGCGGCACCCGCGACGGCGACGGTCGTGGCGCCGGCGAACGCGGCCGCAATCGTGGCACGCAGGGCTGTTCTCGACTTCGTCATGGCACTCCCTTTTCGTAGTCCTCGGACGGCCCGACGCTATCCGCGGACGGCCGACGGTGTGCCGACCCCGACCTATCCGTTCTCCGTTCGTGACCGGCATGGCAGTCTGTACGCCGTGAATCGTCAACCTCTGCGCCTGGCCATCATCGAGGCGGTGTCGGTGCTCGAGGAAGCGGGTGTGCCGAGCCCCCGCGCGGACGCCGAACTGCTCGCCGCGCACCTGCTCGGAATCGAACGGACCAGGCTGGGCCTGGTGCCGTTGGTCGATGCTGCGATGGTCGATGCCTACCGGGCGATGATCGCCCAGCGTGCCAAGCGGATCCCGCTGCAATACATCACCGGGACCTCGGCGATGGGGGAGATCGACCTTGCTGTGGGACCCGGGGTGTTCGTGCCGCGTCCCGAGACGGAACTGCTGCTCGGCTGGGCACTGGCGTTCCTCGAGAGCTACCCGCGACGGTCCCCGGTCGTGCTCGACCTGTGTACCGGTTCCGGTGCGCTGGCCCTGGCGATCGCGCACGCCCGGCCGGACGCGGTCGTCCACGCTGTCGAGCTCGAGCCGAAGGCGCTCGCGTGGGCCCGGCGGAACGCCGAGTACCGGGCGTCGCAGGGCGACACCCCGATCGTGTTGCACCAGGGCGACGTCACCGACCGCGACCTGCTCACCGAACTCGAAGGCGGCGTCGACGTGATCGTCGCGAACCCGCCCTACATTCCCGAAGGCGCCGAACTCGAGCCCGAGGTCATCGACCACGACCCCCACTCCGCGCTCTTCGGTGGCCCCGACGGGTTGTCGGTCATCAAGCCGATGGTCTCCAACATCGCGCGCTGGCTGCGCATCGGAGGGGCCGTGGCCGTCGAACACGACGACACCAACGGTGCGCAGACCGCAGAGTTGTTCGCCCAGCGCCGGGTGTTCGGCGAGGTCGCCGAACACCCCGATCTGGCGGGCCGGCCGCGATTCGTCGTCGCGATGCGGGTGCCGACGGACGTCGAGGCGCAACGCGCCCGTGCGGCCGGAGGAACCGGAGCGGACGCGTGACGGAACAGGGTGACGTCGGGCACGCCACCGCGGATGGAAGGATGGTCGCGTGAGCACCGTCTACGACTGCAGTAAGCCGGATTCCCGATCAGCAGGCATCAACGCGGCACGTGGTGCCCTGAAAGCGGGCCGGCTCGTCGTGGTGCCGACCGACACCGTCTACGGAATTGCGGCCGACGCCTTCGACGGCGACGCGGTGGCGAGTCTGCTGCGCGCGAAAGGTCGCGGGAGGGACATGCCGGTCCCGGTGCTCGTCGGCTCCTGGAACACCATCGACGGCCTGGTCAGCACGGTCCGTCCCGAGGCCCGCGAACTCATCCGGGCGTTCTGGCCGGGCGGGCTCAGCCTCGTGGTGCCCCAGGCACCGTCACTCGCCTGGGATCTCGGAAACACCCGCGGCACGGTGATGCTGCGGATGCCGCTGCACCCGGTGATCCTCGAACTGCTGCGTGATGTCGGCCCGCTCGCCGTCTCGAGCGCGAACGTCTCCGGGCAGCCGCCCGCCGCGGTCGTCGAGGACGCCCGCCGGCAGCTCGGCGCCTCGGTGAGCGTCTACCTCGACGGCGGACCGTCGGAGCACGCGGTCGCCTCGACCATCGTCGACATGACCTCGGACCGTCCGCGCATCCTCCGTGAGGGAGCCGTGGCGATCGAGGACATCGCGGAGGTGCTGGGCGAGGACCCGGCCCGTCTGCGCCCCGGCGGGGAGTGACGGGCAGGGACCTGCGTAGGTGACTTCCGTCGACACTGCCCTGGTACTGGCCCAGTCGGGCCGCGGCGCCGGTGTGCCCCTCCGCGAGCTGCTGCTGGTGCTGCTCACCGCCGCGGTCGTGACGTTCCTGGCGACCGGGCTCGTCCGGATCGCCGCGATCCGCTTCGGTGCCGTCGCGGCACCCCGCGAACGCGACGTACACGTGGTTCCGACGCCCCGGCTCGGTGGCGTCGGCATGTATCTCGGGCTCGTCGCCGGGTTGGTCTTCGCGCAGCAATTGCCCGCGCTCACACGGGGATTCGAATACACATCCGACATGAGCGCGGCGCTCGTGGCGGGGTCGATCATCGTCGTCGTCGGCATCATCGACGACCGCTGGGGTCTCGACGCGCTGACGAAGTTCGTCGGCCAGGTCACCGCCGCCGGGGTGCTCGCGGTGATGGGGGTGAGCTGGATCGTCATCTTCGATCCGTTCAGCGGCAACACCCTCGTCCTCGACCAGCTGCAGGGCGGTCTGATCACCGTTGCGGTCGCGGCGGTGATGATCAACGCGATGAACTTCGTCGACGGCCTCGACGGTCTCGCCGCAGGTATCGGGCTCATCGCTGCGGTCGCGATCTGCCTGTTCTCCGTGGGGCTGCTGGCCGACCAGGGTGGCGACGTCAGCGCCTACCCGCCCGCGCTGATCGCCGCGGCCCTGGCCGGTGCGTGCCTGGGCTTCCTGCCGCACAACTTCCAGCCGGCGCGGATCTTCATGGGCGACTCGGGATCGATGCTCATCGGACTCATGCTCGCCGCGGTGTCCACGAGCGCCTCCGGCAGGATCCCGCTGGCCGCGTACGGCACCCGCGACCTGCTCGGTCTGCTGTCGCCGCTCCTCCTGGTCGGCGCCGTCATGTTCATCCCGATCCTGGACCTGCTGCTCGCGATCGTGCGGCGCACCCGGGCGGGTGTCAGCCCGTTCAGCCCGGACAAGATGCACCTGCACCACCGACTGCTGCAGATCGGTCACTCGCATCGGCGCGTCGTGCTGCTGATCTACCTGTGGGTCGGCGTCCTCGCGTTCGGGGCGGTCGGGTCCGCACTCATCGATCGCCGCGCAGTGGTGCTGCTCACCGCGGCGGGATTGGTGTTCGCGCTCGTCGTCACCGCGGTGCCGGCGCTGCGTCACAGTGACGCCGAGGCCCACGGTGACGGCCCCGATCCGGTGCACGGGCCCGGGGGAGGCGACGGCGAGGTCGGTTAGGCTTGATACCCGTGACCTCTTCCGATCAGCCTGCTCAGCCACTTCCCGCCCTGCCCGATCCGTCGGCGCCGATGCGCGCGGCCGTCCGGTACGGCGCGCTCGGGCTGGTCGCCCTGACGGTGGTGTCCGCCGTGATCTCCGTGCTCGTTGCGGGAATGCCGGGCCTGTGGGGTGCCTTGATCGGCGCGGCCGTCGGTGGCGGGTTCATCCTGTTCACTGCGCTCGGGGTGCTGCTCACCTCGCGTCTGCCCGCGACGACCGCCGGGGCGGTGCTGCTGGGCACGTGGCTGCTCAAGCTGATCCTGGCGATCGTGGTGATGGCCCTGCTCAAGCCCCTGGACTTCTACAGCAAGGGTGCGCTGGTCCTGACGATCGTGTTCGCTCTGGTGATCGTGCTGGGCGCGGAGACGTACGGCGTGGTGTCGCAGCGGGCGCTGTACGTGGTGCCCGATTCGGGTAATGCGGGGAACGACGAAGGGGAGTAGTTGCACTTGTCAATTCCCTGCAGCGTCTGTACCCCCCTACGCGTTGTCGTAGATGTGTTGCTAGGGTAATGCCAAGCGAGTTGCGACCAGCTGGTAGTCCCGAGGGGCCGTCGCGGTTGTATCTTTGCAGGCGGTCGTGTTCAAATGGCCGCCGAGTCGACGAGAGTCGCCGACACCGACAGACGCGGGGCCGATCAGACAGCCCACAGCAGCTGGCGAATACGCGAGCCGACCTTGTCGACTTGTTGGATCGTCAATGTCCGATCGAACCGCAGACGGCAATGCCTGCGGCCGACTACGGGAGAGAGCGCTGAGCGTCACCACCTTGGCAGCCGGAGAATTCCACGCGCCGTCACTAGCCGATTTCTTTCCACCAGCAGTTCTGTTCGAGGGCACCCCCTTCGAAATGGACCGGCTGATGCTCATCCGCGTCGTCGTCGCCGTCCTGGTCGCGGCGTTCTTCGCGTTCGCTCTGCGTAGCCCGAAGATCGTTCCGCGCGGCGTGCAGAACGTCGCCGAGATCATGATCGACTTCGTTCGGATCAACATCGCCGAGGACATCCTCGGCAAGGAACAGGGCCGTCGCTTCCTGCCGGTTCTGGTGACGATCTTCTTCCTCGTCGCCGGACTGAACCTGACGTCGATCATTCCGTTCCTGAACATTTCGTCGAACGCCCGCATCGGCATGCCTCTCGTGCTCGCCGCTCTCGCGTACGTCGTCTTCAACTACGTGGGCATCAAGAAGTACGGCTTCTTCCGCTACGTCAAGAGCAGCATCGTCATCCCGAACCTGCCGCCCGCGCTCCACGTGCTCGTCATCCCGATCGAGTTCGTCTCGACCTTCCTGCTGCGGCCGTTCACGCTGACCATCCGTCTCATGGCCAACATGCTGGCCGGCCACATCATGCTGGTGCTGTTCTTCAGCGCGACCCAGTTCTTCTTCTTCTCGTCCGACGGCGCGATGAAGCTGTTCGGTATCGGCTCGGTGATCGGTGGCGTCGCGTTCACCTTCTTCGAACTGCTGGTCATCGTCCTGCAGGCCTACATCTTCGCGCTGCTGACCGCGGTCTACATCGACCTCGCGTTGCACGCCGAAGAGCACTAGCCGAACTGCACCACCACACAACACCACAGACTGACTCGGTTGCCGATCCCCGGGGCCGAGCCACTAGAAAGGGAATGGAACACCAATGAGCGTTGCGCTTCAGGCAGTCGAGATCCTCGCGCAGGAAGAGACCACCTTCAAGGGTCTCGGTGCCGTCGGCTACGGCCTCGCCGCCATCGGCCCGGGCGTCGGCATCGGCATCGTCGTCGGTAAGGCGATCGAGGGCATGGCTCGCCAGCCCGAGATGGCCGGACAGCTGCGCACCACCATGTTCCTCGGTATCGCATTCACCGAGGCCCTCGCGCTGATCGGCATCGTTGCCGGCTTCATCTTCTGATCGTCGCGACCATGGCTGACAGCATCCTGTTGCTCGCGGAGGAAGCGGAGACCCACAATCCGCTCCTGCCCGCGACGTACGACATCGTTTGGTCGCTCGTCGCCCTGATCATCGTCGGTCTCGTCTTCTGGAAGTACGTGCTTCCGCTGTTCCAGAAGGTCCTCGACGAGCGATCGGAGCAGATCGAAGGCGGCATCAAGAAGGCGGAGGAGGCACAGGCGGAAGCCGCTGCCGCGCTCGAGCAGTACCGCGCGCAGCTCGCCGAGGCCCGTACCGAGGCGGCACAGATCCGCGAAGAGGCCCGTGCCCAGGGCCAGCAGATCATCGCCGACATGAAGGCTCAGGCCCAGGAGGAGAGCGACCGCATCGTCGCTGCCGGCCACGCACAGCTGCAGGCCCAGCGCCAGCAGATCGTGACCGAACTCCGTGGCGATCTCGGCCGCACCGCCGTCGACCTGTCCGAGAAGATCATCGGTGAGGCTCTCTCCGATGACGTCAAGCGTGCCGGTTCCATCGACCGCTTCCTCAGCGAGCTCGAATCCCTCAGCGCTGACTCTGCATCCGGAAAGTGAGCACCATGTACGCAGCAAGCCGTGAGGCACTCGCTCATACGCGATCCGCGCTGCAGGACGCCTTGGCGTCGAGCACCGCATCCGCTGGTGCGGGTGCCGCGACTGCCGCTGCGGCACAGGCCGGCTCCGATCTGTTCTCGGTGGTCGAGGTGCTCGACGGCCAGCGCACCCTTCGCGGTGCGCTGGCGGACGCCTCGACCCCGGCGGCAGCTCGCCAGGCGCTGGCCCAACAGGTCTTCGGGGGCAAGGTTTCGGCCGAGGCCCTGGCGACCGTCAAGGCCGCGGTGGGCCAGGACTGGTCGGCGCAGTCCGACCTGACCAACTCGCTCGTTCAGCTCGGCCGCGAGGCCCTGCTGAAGGCGGCGGAAGACCAGAACCAGCTGGACACGGTCGAGGACGAGCTGTTCCGGCTCGGACGGATCGTCGCCGGCAGCGGGGAACTCGAGCAGGCTCTCTCCGACCGCAGCACGCCCGTGCAGGCCAAGCGCGAGCTCCTCTCGCGCCTGCTGTACGGCAAGTGCACGGCGGTCACCGAGGCTCTGGCGGTTCAGGCCGTCGGGCGCCTGAAGAAGGCCCCGGCCGACACGTTCGACGAGCTGTCCGCTCTCGCTGCAACTCAGCGGGACCGCGCGGTCGCCCACGTGCGCAGCGCCGCTCCCCTCAGCGAGGCTCAGACCGAGCGCCTCAGCGCGATTCTGACCCGCACCTACGGGAAGCCTGTGACGGTCCACGTCGAGGTCGATCCCGAGCTCCTCAGTGGATTGGTCGTCCGGGTGGGCGACGAGGTCATCGACGGCACAGCTGCGGGACGACTCGCGGCCGTGCGGAAGAACCTCACGTAGTCCACTACCGAACACACACCTAGAGATCTTTTCGAAGACCAGATACCGAGAGCAGGAAGAACATGGCGGAGCTGACGATCTCCTCCGACGAGATCCGTAGCGCGATTGACAATTACACCGCGAGCTACTCCCCGGAGGCCTCCCGCGAGGAGGTCGGCGTGGTCGTCGACACCAGTGACGGCATCGCGCACATCAGCGGCCTCCCGTCGGCGATGGCCAACGAGCTGCTGGAATTCCCCGGTGGCGTGCTGGGCGTGGCCCTGAACCTCGAGGCCACCGAGATCGGCGCCGTTATCCTCGGCGACTTCCAGGACATCGCGGAAGGCCAGGAAGTCAAGCGGACCGGCGACGTTCTGTCGGTGCCGGTCGGCGACGGCTACCTCGGCCGCGTCGTGAACCCGCTGGGTCAGCCGATCGACGGCCTCGGCGAGATCGAGTCCACCGAGAACCGCGCCCTCGAGCTGCAGGCCGCGACCGTGCTGCAGCGCCAGCCGGTCGAGGAGCCGCTGCAGACCGGCATCAAGGCCATCGACGCGATGACCCCGATCGGCCGCGGCCAGCGTCAGCTCGTCATCGGCGACCGCAAGACCGGCAAGACCGCGGTCTGCATCGACGCGATCCTCAACCAGAAGGCCAACTGGGCGACCGGCGACCCGAAGCAGCAGGTCCGCTGCATCTACGTCGCGATCGGCCAGAAGGGTTCGACCATCGCGGGCGTCAAGCAGGCCCTCGAGGAGAACGGCGCGATGGAGTACACCACCATCGTCGCGGCTCCGGCCTCCGACTCCGCCGGCTTCAAGTGGCTGGCCCCCTACACCGGTTCGGCCATCGGCCAGCACTGGATGTACCAGGGCAAGCACGTCCTCGTCGTCTTCGACGACCTGACCAAGCAGGCCGAGGCGTACCGCGCCATCTCGCTGCTGCTGCGTCGCCCGCCGGGACGTGAGGCCTACCCCGGTGACGTGTTCTACCTGCACTCCCGCCTGCTGGAGCGTTCGGCGAAGCTGTCCGACGAGCTCGGCGGCGGTTCGTTGACCGCGCTGCCGATCATCGAGACGAAGGCCAACGACGTGTCGGCCTACATCCCGACGAACGTCATCTCGATCACCGACGGCCAGGTCTTCCTCGAGTCCGACCTGTTCAACAAGGGTGTTCGCCCCGCCATCAACGTCGGTATCTCGGTTTCCCGAGTCGGTGGCGCCGCCCAGACCAAGGGCATGAAGAAGGTGTCCGGTTCGCTGCGTCTGGAGCTCGCGCAGTTCCGTGAGCTCGAAGGCTTCGCCGCCTTCGCGTCGGACCTCGATGCTGCGTCGAAGGCTCAGCTCGAGCGCGGTCAGCGTCTCGTCGAGCTGCTCAAGCAGGACCAGTACGCGCCGATCGCCGTCGAGGACCAGATCGTCTCGATCTTCCTCGCGGGTGAGGGTGTCTTCGACTCCGTTCCGGTCGAGGACGTGCGTCGCTTCGAAACCGAGCTCCTGGAGGATCTGCACCGCAGCGCCGCAGGCGTCTACGAGCAGATCGCCGGCGGCAAGGCGCTGTCCGACGAGTCGATCGAGGCCCTGCACGCCGCGACCGCCAAGTTCAAGGAGGGCTTCATCGCCTCCGACGGCAGCCGCGTCGTGAACGAGGCCGAGGCCGCCCCGCTGGGCGCAGACGAGGTCGAGCAGGAGCAGGTCTCCGTCAAGCGCACCACCGTTCGCAAGTGAGCGGGGAGACCATGACCGAGCGTCCAGTGAAGGGAGTGTGATCGACGAATGGCTAGCTTGCGTGAGCTGCGCTCGCGGATCAAGTCGGTCAACTCGACCAAGAAGATCACCAAGGCGCAGGAACTGATCGCGACTTCGCGCATCACCAAGGCCCAGGCTCGGGTTGCCGCGTCGAAGCCGTACTCCGAGGAGATCACCAAGGTCCTCTCGGAGCTGGCGAGTGCGTCGGCGTCGCTGGATCACCCCCTGCTCAACGAGCGCGAGAACCCCAAGCGTGCCGCCGTGCTGGTCGTGACCAGCGACCGCGGTATGTGCGGTGGTTACAACTCCAACGTCCTCAAGGAAGCCGAAGAGCTGCGTCAGCTGCTCGTCAGCGAGGGCAAGGAGCCGGTGCTGTACGTGCTGGGCGGCAAGGGCCTGGCCTACTACACCTTCCGTGAGCGCCCGGTCGCCGGCGCGTGGACCGGCTTCTCGCAGGCTCCGCGCTATGCGGACGCCGCGAAGGCCAGCCGCCACCTGGTCGAGCTGTTCATGGCCGGGTCCGGTTCCGAGGTTCCCGACCCGAACGGTGTGGGCACCATCGAGGGCGTCGACGAACTGCACATCGTCTACACGCGTTTCGTGTCGATGCTGACGCAGACCCCCGAGGTCCGTCGTATGGCCCCGCTCGAGGTGAGCATCACCGAGGACGAGATCGACCTCGGCGAGGACATGTTGACCGACGGGCACCGCGCATCGGGCAACGAAGGACCGCGTGCCGGGTACAACTTCGAGCCGGAGGCCGGGACGCTGCTCGCGGCACTGCTGCCGAAGTACATCAGCACGCGTATCTTCGCGTCGCTGCTGGACGCGGCCGCTTCCGAGTCGGCCGCTCGCCGTACCGCCATGAAGGCCGCGACGGACAACGCCACGGAACTGGTGAACACCCTCAGCCGACAGGCCAACCAGGCCCGCCAGGCCCAGATCACCCAGGAAATCAGCGAGATCGTCGGCGGTGCCGGTGCGCTCGCCTCGAGTGCAGGAAGTGACTGAACCACAATGACCGCAGCAGTAACCGACAACAACGCCGGTGCGGCGTCGGCCCTTGCCGGGCGCGTCGTCCGCGTCATCGGCGCCGTCGTCGACGTGGAGTTCCCGCGTGGCGCCGTGCCCGAGCTGTTCAACGCCCTCCACGCAGAGGTCACTCTGCCGACCGTGGCGAAGACCCTGACCCTCGAGGTCGCGCAGCACCTGGGTGACAACCTGGTCCGCACGATCTCGATGCAGCCGACCGACGGCCTGGTGCGCGGCACCTCCGTCGTCGACTCCGGTCGCCCGATCTCCGTTCCCGTCGGTGACGTCGTCAAGGGCCACGTGTTCAACGCCCTCGGTGACTGCCTCGACGCGCCGGGCACCGGTCGCGACGGCGAGCAGTGGGGCATCCACCGCAAGCCCCCGGCCTTCGACCAGCTCGAGGGCAAGACCGAGATCCTCGAGACCGGCATCAAGGTCATCGACCTGCTGACCCCGTACGTCAAGGGCGGCAAGATCGGTCTGTTCGGTGGCGCCGGTGTCGGCAAGACCGTTCTGATCCAGGAGATGATCACCCGTATCGCGCGTGAGTTCTCCGGCACCTCGGTGTTCGCCGGCGTCGGCGAGCGCACCCGTGAGGGCACCGACCTCCACCTCGAGATGGAGGAGATGGGCGTTCTCCAGGACACGGCCCTCGTGTTCGGCCAGATGGACGAGCCGCCGGGAACGCGTATGCGCGTCGCCCTGTCCGCGCTGACCATGGCGGAGTACTTCCGCGATGTCCAGGGCCAGGACGTGCTGCTGTTCATCGACAACATCTTCCGGTTCACCCAGGCCGGTTCCGAGGTTTCGACCCTGCTCGGTCGTATGCCTTCGGCCGTGGGTTACCAGCCGACGCTGGCCGACGAGATGGGTGAGCTGCAGGAGCGCATCACCTCGACCCGTGGTCGTTCGATCACCTCGCTGCAGGCGATCTACGTCCCCGCCGACGACTACACCGACCCGGCGCCGGCCACGACCTTCGCGCACCTCGATGCGACCACCGAGCTCTCGCGTCCGATCTCGCAGATGGGTATCTACCCCGCTGTGGACCCGCTGACGTCGACCTCTCGCATCCTGGAGCCCGGCATCGTCGGTGCCGAGCACTTCCGCGTCGCCAACGAGGTCAAGCGGATCCTGCAGAAGTACAAGGAACTGCAGGACATCATCGCCATCCTCGGTATGGACGAGCTCTCCGAAGAGGACAAGGTCCTCGTCGGCCGCGCCCGTCGTCTGCAGAAGTTCCTCGGCCAGAACTTCATCGTCGCCGAGAAGTTCACCGGTGAGCCCGGTTCGGTCGTGCCGCTGCGCGACACCATCGAGGCGTTCGACCGCGTCTGCAAGGGCGAGTTCGACCACCTTCCGGAGCAGGCCTTCAACAGCTGCGGTGGACTCGACGACGTCGAGGCCGCAGCCAAGAAGATCGCCGGGAAGTAGTCCGCCATGGCTGAAATGACCGTTGACATCGTTGCCGTCGAGCAGCGTGTGTGGTCGGGTTCGGCGAAGCTGGTCTCCGCGCAGACCACCGAAGGCGAGATCGGCATCATGCCCGGACACGAGCCGGTTCTCGGCCAGCTCGTCGAGGGCGGCGTCGTGGCCGTCACGACCGTCGACGGTGAGCGCATCGTCGCGGCCGTGCACGGCGGTTTCCTCTCGGTGACCGCCAAGTCGGTGACCGTGCTCGCCGAGGACGCGGACCTCGTTCAGGACATCGACGTGGAGGCCGCCAAGGCGGTCCTCGCCGAGAGCCAGGACGAGGCAGAGATCGCAGCGGCCAAGGGTCGCCTGCGGGCCGTCGAGCGCGCCTGATCGAGAACTACGAGAAGCCGCGACGGAGCCACGAGCAGTGACAATAGGAATGATCGTTCTAGTCATTCTTGTTGTGCTGCTCGCGGGCGCCGTCGCGGCTTTTCTGTACCGTCTCCGCAAACTCCGCGGCGGTGGAACCGCCGCGATCCTCCGGGTCCTGCCCAACACCGCCGGCAACGGCTGGCGGCACGGCATCATCCGGTACGGCGAGAACAATCTCGTCTTCTACAAGCTCTCCAGTCTCCGTCTCGGGCCGGATTCCCGGATCACCCGCCGAGGCGTCGAGGTGCGCGAACGTCGCAAACCGGAGGGCAACGAGTACGACATCATGACCGAGGACATCGTGATCCTCGAGTTGGCCGACGGCACCGACGCCTTCGAGGTCGCCTTCGACACCGGAGCGCTGACAGCGTTCCTGTCCTGGGTCGAGTCCCGTCCGTCGAACCGGTCGCAGCGCCGCCGCCCCAACAACTGACCCGGTGCGCGATTCCGGTAGCAGCAGCTACCGAAACCGCGCACGAGCAGGTCAGGCGCCGGCGCCCGGCTTCCACAGGACGTCGCCGTCCGGGTTCGCAAGCCGGCCCAGAATGAACAGCAGGTCGGACAGCCGGTTCAGATACTTTGCGGGCAGCACGTTCGTGTCGTCCGGATGCGCATCCACAGCCGCCCACGCCGAGCGTTCCGCCCGCCGCGTGACGGTGCGGGCGGTGTGCAGCAACGCCGCCAGGGGAGTGCCCCCGGGAAGAATGAAGGAGTTCAGCGGCTCGAGTTCCTCGTTGAACTCGTCGCACCATCCTTCGAGGCGATCGATGTAGGCCTGGGTGATCCGCAGCGGCGGATACTTCGGGTTCTCGACAACCGGAGTCGACAGATCCGCGCCCGCGTCGAACAGATCGTTCTGGATCTGCCGCAGGACGGACACGAAGCGTTCCGGCGCGTCGCCCAGAGCAAGCGCGACGCCGATCGCGGCGTTCGCCTCGTCGCAGTCCGCATACGCAATCAGTCGCGGGTCGTTCTTCGATACTCGGGAAAAATCACTGAGCCCCGTCGTTCCGTCGTCGCCGGTACGGGTGTAGATCCTGGTGAGGTGGACAGCCATGGCCGTCACGGTACCGGCTCGGGTGCTATCCCGGAGGCCTCGTTACGCTGTGGCGTTGTGAGTGAACGCTTTCTCGTCACCGGTGGTAGCCGGCTCGTAGGTGAGGTCGTCGTCGGTGGTGCCAAGAACAGTGTTCTGAAGCTGATGGCCGCCGCGTTGCTCGCCGAAGGCACCACCGTCATCACCAATTGTCCCGATATTCTCGATGTTCCCCTGATGGCGGAGGTCCTTCGCGGACTCGGTTGCGACGTCGAACTCGAAGGCGACGAGGTTCGCATCACGACGCCCGCGCAGCCGCAGTACCGGGCAGATTTCGCGGCCGTTCGGCAGTTCCGCGCATCGGTATGCGTGCTCGGGCCGCTCGTCGCACGCTGCCGGCGAGCCGTCGTCGCACTACCGGGCGGCGATGCGATCGGTTCCCGTCCGCTGGACATGCACCAGACGGGCCTGCGTCTTCTGGGTGCGCACAGCACGATCGAACACGGCTGTGTCGTCGCCGAAGCCGACGACCTGCACGGCGCCACCATTCGCCTGGCGTTCCCGTCGGTGGGCGCCACCGAGAACATCCTGATGGCGGCGGTGCTGGCGAAAGGCGACACGACCATCGACAACGCCGCCCGGGAACCGGAGATCGTCGATCTGTGCAACATGCTCGTGCAGATGGGTGCCCGGATCAGCGGGGCAGGGACGACGACACTGCGCATCACGGGCGTCCCTTCGCTGGAGCCGACGACGCACCGCTGCATCGGTGACCGGATCGTAGCCGCGACGTGGGGGATCGCCGCCGCCATGACACAGGGAGACGTCCGGGTTCGCGGCGTCAATCCCAAGCACCTCGCGCTCGTGCTCGACAAATTGCGCGCAGCCGGCGCCGAGGTCACCCCCGAGGTCGACGGCTTCAGGGTCGTCCAGAACGAACGGCCCCGGGCGGTCAACTTCGCAACGCTGCCCTATCCGGGATTCCCGACCGACCTGCAGCCCATGGCGATCGGGCTCGCCGCAGTCGCCGACGGAACGTCGATGATCACCGAGAACGTGTTCGAAGCGCGGTTCCGGTTCGTCGAGGAGATGATCCGGCTCGGCGCCGATGCCCGCACCGATGGTCATCACGCGGTCGTCCGGGGAGTCGAGGAACTGTCGAGTGCACCGGTGTGGTCGTCCGACATCCGGGCAGGCGCGGGTCTCGTCCTCGCCGGCCTGTGCGCGGACGGCGTGACCGAGGTCCACGACGTCTACCACATCGATCGTGGCTATCCGCGCTTCGTGGAGATCATCAAGGAGCTCGGCGGCGGAATCGAACGGGTCGGGACCGACAGCTGACGATGTGCTGCGGGTCACCCGGACCGGATCGGCGCGGTGCGCGTCCGAGGACCCGCTGTGAACAGGCAAAACGCGGCGCGCCAACCTCGTGACCAGGCGATTTGGAAAACGAATTGATCCTCCCGTAACTTATTCCAGGTCAGAGCGACACGGACACCGACCCGGACCGGAAGGTACGGGACAACGAGGTTGGACGAAGGCGCCTGAATGATTTCCCCCGACACAAACCTTCTGGTAAGGTTGGTGTCCGCGCCGGAAGCCGAAAGGCTTGGCGGCGACGAACAAGTCACCCCTGAGCGAGCGAATGCAAGATTCGTAAGCGATGGTGC